>JBAXTQ010000055.1:0-17692 GCA_037130115.1 Methylococcaceae bacterium | reverse complement strand
TATCCGTGTCCTGTAGGGGCAATCCCTTGCGGTTGCCCTGCTAACATCGTGGCATTAAAGGGCAGGCGTAAAGCCTGCCCCCTACAAAAAAATGTCCCGCCTTAAGTGGGTAGCCAAACTTATGAAAGCAATTTAAGCTCAACGGTCTTTATACGCAAGGCAAGATTACGCATATCTTGGGAGCCACGACTTGCCGGTGAAACAACATTGGGAAATGTAAACTCCAATAACGACCCGGCACTCGCTTGGTCAAGATCGGCACGGGCAACCAACGTAATTGGGTATTTCTTTTTCTTGCCTATGAGTCGCTGAAACAGTGACAGGGGCTTAATATCAACAAAATCTAAAGGTTGGTTATTCAAGCTAAATAGCGTCTTTTTTAGGATCTCGGGTGTTATGGCATCGACAATTTCCAGTTTTATCTGATAATTACCTGGCTTAACGTTTGGCAATCTAAGGTTGCTGGTTAAGCCTGGTCCGGCCCAGCGGCCATCGTGCTCGGCATCATACCAATTATCCCCATCGACAAATTGACGAAAGTCAATTTCTGCCTGGTCAACTAATGGCCGTGTGGCTTGTCCCTGAAGGGCTTTTTGATATTCAAGAAAGTAATGCTCCAATTCTTCTTGTACCTGATGCAATTGCAAAAGTAGCAATTCATTTTCTTTTTCTTGCGCAGCCAACTGGTTACTTAAGTTGGGTTTTTTCTTTTCAGTGGCCAGTTCTTGCTGGGTCTCTGCCAGTTGACTCTGAAGTTTTTGGAGCTGGCTGCTTAGATCAGGTTTTTTCTTTTCAGTGGCCAGTTCTTGCTGGGTCTTTACTAATTGACTGTCAAGTTTTAGAAGCTGGTCTTTTGAATCCAGCTTTTGTTTCTCGCCAGCAAGAAAAACGTGCTCCAATTCTTCTTGTACCTGGTGCAATTGCAGAAGCAGTAGTTCGTTTTCTTTTTCTAGCGCAGCCAACTGGTTATTTAATTCGGGCTTTTTCTTTTCGATGGCCAATTCTTGTTGAAGCTGTGTCAGTTGAGCCTGGAGTTTGGTAACTTGCTCACTTAATTGAGTTGATTCAACAACAACATCGTCGTGCAGAAGGGTAAAATCGCGATACTGATGATAGGCTTGTGCCAGTAAATCTTTTGGCGGTTCTGAGCTGTCACAAATAATGTCGGCAACGCTTTCCAGTTCCTGATACAGCTCTTGTACAGCGGGATACGCTTGTAACAAAGAAGTTGCCAACAGCTTAAACACGGCATCATTTATAGGGGAGGCACCACACTCCTCAGCAGGGGCAAAAAGGTTAAGCCCCAACCGGTTCCGTGAATCGGTAATAAGATTATCCGCCCGTGGTAATGACAGCGCTTCAACATTAACCAACAGACAACGCTCTTGATTTCGGTTATAAAAACCAAGCAACTCTTCATTAACTCTCGCCCACGAGGAACACAAATTTTCTACAAGAACAGGCGTGGCCTCTTCGTCCCTCAATAATTGGGCAAGCGCATAGGTTGGCGAAGCGTAAACCAATACAAAGCGGGTTTGCGAGTCAAAATCACGCCAGTAGTTGAGTAAATAAAGGCTCTGTGGGTCGGCCCAGCCCCACGCTTCTTGCTCAAGGTTGGCAATGAAGAGATCCGTGGATAGGCCTTGCCATATCTTTCCGGGCACCAACTGAGCAGGTTTAAGAGTGAGTGACAAATCAACTTCACTAGCTTCACCTATTTTTTTCTGGATGTCTTCAGGTGAAAACATCGCCTCCTTAAATACCTTGGCTGACTTTAACCCGGCGTTAAGCAGGGCTTGATGTACCAGATTAAACCCGGAGTAGGGGTGTCCGCAGGTCAGAACGACTTTCATAGTTAAAATTCCTTACTGTTGAGTTTGTTCATCTTTACGGGTTCGTGCAATGATTAAAAAAGGCTTCCCACAAAGGAAGAATATTTTGAGAAGTATATTTTTTAGCAACGGTCGTTGCCGCCTGCTTCAGCATTAATACGTCTTGTTGCCCTTCGGCGCTCAGGAGACGGCTTATTTTTGTTGCTGCTTGTTCTGCGTCATAAGGGTCAAAATAAACCGAGGCATCGCCATAGACTTCACGGTGTACCGGTATATCGGAAGCCAGTACCAAGCCACCACAACACATGGCTTCTATACCGGAGTAATCAAAACCTTCTGCAATACTGGGGCAAATAGTGGCGGCCGCATGCCGGTACAAAACACGTAATTCATTTGCCGGGACATTACTCAAATGAAACAATTCACCTTGTTCTAGCCAAGGCCGAAATTGCTGGAGTATGGGTTGATAGTTCCAGCCCAACCCACCAACAATGACCAACTTGAGGTCGGGCAGGCTGGTGTATTTGAGACTTTCCCAGGCAGCCAGCAGCAGTTGATGGTTTTTTCTTGGCTCCAGGGTTGAGACCATCAATAGATAATCAAAACTCGTGTTAATAACCGGTGGCACCATAGGATTACTTGGGATAACAGTTGTTGCCACGTCCATATCCCGATGACAACGGTTATAAATAATTTTTAAGGCATGCGCTTTTTTTGAATCATCTTGATAATAGTCCTCGGAAACAATGTTGGGTATAACCACGGTTCGTGGCTCTGCTTCCGGAAAAAGCGTTAAAAGATCACGCCGACTGGCTTCAGAAATGCAGGAAAACCAAGCCCCTGAAGCAACATTGTCTTGTAGGGCATAAAAATGCGATGCCTGATGAAAGCCTTTATCACCAATGGTATGCGGCATTAATACCGGCACTGCATCATGATAACGAATGACCAGCCGGGTTCCGGGGGAAACCCTGCCCGGAAAGGGGGTTTGCGCTATAAAAAAATCGTAACCACGGGTATTGACCGATAAGTAATGTGGCCGGTGAAAGCGACTCAGACTTTTTAAACCCACTTCGTGCATGATACGGCGTGACAGCCTGAGTACGCGGTGATTGGCTGCGGTAACTACTGGTTTTTGTGCGGCCTTAAGCGTTTTGCTAAATAATCTGGACCAAATAAAGTCATTAAAAAGATTACCTTCAAACACACCTAATTCAAGCGTTTTATTTTTGTGCGCTTGCCAACGTAACTGTTTGAGCTGTATATATTTATTAATTTCTTTAATTACGACCGCCGGAAAACCTTTCTTGCTGCTCCCGTAAAACGAGATAACACTGCGTGAATGACGCAGCCAGCGCTCAGCCGGCGTTAGCGTAACATCACCCGCCGATACGTCAGAAATTAGCGCACTACCTCCATGCTGTAACAGTCCCTCGCTGATGTAATGATTATCAAGACTTAACATGCCGGCAAACAACAAGCGGGTTTCCTGTGGAATACCCGCGTAACCATCCAAGGCCGGCTTAAGGTCAAGAAGAATTTTAGCGCGGATCATCCTTGCTCCGAATAATAGTTATAGGCTTCGTCTACATCATCAAAGCGTTCGATGCGTCCGGCGTGTAACACATAAAAGACGTTGCAATGGGCACGAATCTGGGTTGGCATGTGCGAGACTAAAATAATAGAGCGGTCTTTACGTTTTTCATAAAGTTCGTGAGTACATTTGTCATGAAACCGGGTATCACCCACGGCCATCACTTCGTCTATCAGGTAACAATCAAATTCAATTGCCATGGATAGCGCAAAAGCCAACCGGGCACGCATACCCGCTGAATAAGCTTTAACGGGTTCACGGAAATAAACACCCAATTCGGTAAACTCTTCAACAAAGGGGATGGCACGATTAATATCGGCACCATAGACACGACAAATAAAGCGTAAGTTATCCAGGCCGGTTAAGCTGCCTTGAAAGCCACCCGCAAAGGCCAGCGGCCAGGATACGCTCATGTTACGGGAGACATTTCCTGTCGTGGGGAATTCAACCCCTCCAATAATGCGGATCAGCGTTGATTTTCCTGAGCCGTTTCTGCCCAGTATGCCTACTTTCTGTCCCGGTTCGATAGACAAGTTGATGTCCTGCAGCACTTCTCTGGCACCTTGGCGGGTATGATAGGCTTTACCTATATTAACAAGTTGGATCATTCAGAACCCACCAGGTTTTTCGATTTATGCACCAGCATTAGCCCGATCAATAGCATCGCAAAATTGACCAGTACCAAATAAGGAATGCTGTAGTGCGCTTTGACAGCATCGCCATAGTAACCCTCGCGCATCATTTCAACGCCATTAATCATGGGTACCCATAATGCCATTTCTTGAGCATCTTGAGGTAACCATTCGACCATGAAAAAGGCACCCGAAACAGGGAAGGCCAGATAGGTCAGTATGTGCCAGATTCTCTCGAAGGCATCTGACAGCTCTGTCAACGCACCCACAATCAAGCCCAGTCCGGCGGCAAACCATGCCAGCAGCAACCAGCCACCCGCCATAGTCAGCATATCGACCGGGGGTTCCATCCAGTCCGTTGCCACAAGTATTAACGAAAGTGTAACCAGTGCGGTTGTGGCCCCTGCAATCTCAAGAATCAGGCGTGCTAAAAAAAGGTCAAGTACCGTCACGTTACGGTGATAAAGCAGGGAAAGATTGGGTACAATCGCTTTAGAGCAGCGGCCTGCCGCATTTCGCCACATTAACACAGAGGAATAGCCGGTGACTGCAAAGGGAATAATAGGCAGGCTGCTCATGTGCATCCCCCGGGTCGCAATCCACAGCGTGGTCACGCCCATCGTAAAGAGCATGGGTTCGACAAACAACCAAAGGAAGCCTATGTTGTCGCGACCATAACGTGTCAGCACTTCACGCATCAGTAAAGCGCCAATGACGCGTAACTGAATTGTTAGCGATTGCTGTAAGGTAGTGGTACTTGTTGCCATATCAATCCTGATGCTCTTTGACACCGGCAATAAGCAATGTGAGGACGCCCCAAACAATCAGCCCGAGTACCAGCGTAGAGAGTACGCCGCGAATTCGCCGTGGCTCCATTGCCCTGTCCGGTTTACTGGGATGGACAATGCGTTCCAGGTAAAGCTGCTTGCGCTGGGCTTCGGCTCGCGCCAGCTCCAGTGAGGCCAGTGCGCTACCGAGTTGTGTATGGGCAAACTCGCGATCCAGAGCCAGGCGTTGGTATTCGGCGGCCTTGTTGGCCAGAGAGCGAGCTCCGCCAGCCACCTGCGTGGTTTCTACGTCAATTTGTTGGCGCAGGTTTTTTACGCGAAGTTGCAATGAGGGTATCTGGGGGTTGTTCTTGGCGAAGTTTTGCAGTTGCACAAGCAGTGCCTGTGTGGCGATCAATTCACCTTGCAGCCTGGCGACTTGTTCCAGCTCCATTGTGGTTTGCTGTTCGGGGTCGATCACGCCTTTCTTGTCACGGTAGGAGGATAAGGCCACGGCGGCAGCTTTGGCCTTGTCTTCCGCTTTACTCACTTCACCGTTGGCAAAGCGTATCATGTCTTGTCGCCCGAGATCGTTAAGCTGGTTGACCAGTGCTTCGCCCATTTCCATTAATTGTTCGTTAATCCGAAAAGCATCTTCGGCAGTAAAGCTTTTTACCGTCAGGGTAGTGATGGAAGACGCTGAGTCAATCCGGATGTCCACTTTTTTAAGGTAATAGAGATATAGGGCTTCAAAACTGTCATCCCAGTCCAGACCGGCAAAGCGGCTAAAGATGTCCACGTCTTTGCTGGCAAAAGCCTTGCCTATGTTTAGTTTGTCATTAAGCGATTTAAGGGCGTCGCGTGACAACATGAAATCCTGCACGGTGAAGGTGTCGCCCTGCGAACTGGAAAAACCGGTGCCTTTAAGAAGTGCGCTAAAAGGGGATGCGGATTGTCGCTCCGGACTGCGGATGATAAAGCGCGATTCTGACGTGTAAACATCAGAGGCGGTCATGCCAAAATAAAATGCAGATATTAATGTGGGTACAACGACCGTGAGAAGAAATAGCCAGTTTAAGCCCTTGATGCGGGCAACAAGTCCTTGTTTAGGTAGATAGGTATTATTTTCTGAGGTAGAGTCAATTAGTACGGTATTCACAGCTTCTTCAATTCAGTTATTTCGGGGTTTGTATAGTTATCCAGATAAGTTCTGTTCGTCTGGTGTTGGTATTCCAGTAGTTTTAGTATTACCCCATAAATTAACGGTTACCCGAGAGCAGCAAATGTTTATCCTGTCGTTAAAAATTGCCAGGCCCGTCAAATCATCGGGTCGAAGTCTAACACATCTTAAAATAAATTTACAATAGGCAATGATAATCTATCAGGGTTAATCGGTTTTTGATGTTTTCATTGAAAAATACAATATGTAATGGTTTAGGGTAGAAGATTTTCTACCCCTACGGTGCATCGTAATGGTTGTAGTCGTGTCGGGTTAGCGACAGCGTAACCCGACAAATCGAAGTGCTCTATAATGTCTTGATAATGTTTTCAGTCAAGCCGGTGACTTCGGCTATAGTGGTGATATCAATGCCTTTATCCAGCATGTTTAAGGCAATAGCTTTAGATGCCTTATGCATGCCTTGTTCAAGTCCTTATTCTCGTCCTCTTTCAAGACCTATTTCTTCGTAAACATTCACCTCCCCCTTTGAAAAAGGTGGAGAGTAAAGCGAGGGGGTCGAGGGGGATTTATCTAATAAAATCTCCCCTAACCCCTCTTTTTCAAAGAGGGACTGAATAATTACATTTCTTCTGCTGAAGCTATTTTGCTTTCTATATCGGCTAGTGATTGGGTAACTCGCAATAAATAACACCCACAATCATTGCCTGACTCTGCTGGCACGATTCCTACGACGCTGTGTACAAAGCGTGTGGAAGGCTATATATCGACGGCGGTGATGGCTTTTACAATAGCCGGATCAACGGCCAGTTCTTCCGGGACATGATTTTTATCCAAATTATGGACTTTGGTTAAAAAAGTGCTCCAGCGATCCAGGGCGGTGGTTACCTGATTTTGTTGTTTGGTAAATTTTCTAAGTTCTACGTAGTGCAGCTCAAATATGTCGTGGAGTTTATCGGCTTTACCGGTGGCGGTGTTAATGATTTTGTAGCAATTATGGACTTCGTTACGGTCGCGTATAAAGTTAAAATCAAGGATGTTGATGCTGATGGTTTTTTTCAGCTCTTTGTACATCTTGCCTTCGCTGAGTTGGTCGGTAACCAGTTTTGCCCAGTAGTAGATGGCGCGTTTATCAAAGTTATGATCTTCGCCGATTTGCATTTCTACGTTAAACCACCGGCCATTTTCACAGGTGGCTTTGATATCAAGGATGGATATTTTACCGGCCCGGTAATCGGCGAGGTTGTAGGGGTTTTTTAATTCCACTTCGACCACTTGTTGGTCTTCTGAAACGATAGCGTTAATTAGCGAAAGAGCAGCAAATCCGTGTTTTCTTCGCTGCCAAACAGTTTTTTAAACGCGAAATCAACGCGGGGGTTTATTTTGCACATAAGCTATTGGGGGAATGGTTGGGAAACAAATAGTTGCGTTGGGTTAACAGTTTTATCGTTATCCCGGCATTTCCGTATGAATGTGTTGGGTCGCGAAAAGATGCAACACAACCTACGCAGCTTTAGGCGTTTTTTGTATAAATAGTTAAAGACTTATCGTCTGATTTTGAATCACGCACCAACTCTCTCCTTAATTTCACTCAACATTCGCTCTGCTACATCTGCTAACTGCGAGACAAACTCATGCCCCGCATTCAGTGCGTTAAGCAATATATTGGGGTTTTCAATGTATTCATGAATCATTTGATTTCTTAATTGGCGTGTTTCTAGCCATGTATCGGTAGATTTAATCCAACCCAATCGCTCGGCTTTATCTAAATTATCGACAACAACTGTGGGGCGTTCGCCCAAGTAGATCAACAATTGCGGCAATAATTTATCGCCTAACGTGTCTTGTAGCCTGCAAAATCGACCGACAAATGCCTCAACGGTTTCAGATAAGGCTTCGTCGTTTTCTAATTGTTCGATAGTCGCCAATGTCAACGGATTGGAAAATAATCGCTTGTCTGTGGCTTGCAAATGCTTCAATTCACGTTTGACGACATTTGCCAGAAACAACAAACGATCAGCGGTCACTTCTGATTTTGTTTTCAAAGTACAACTCCTTCATCTAACGCAATTTGATGAATCGCACAGCTCATCAAGTTTGGCGTACGCAATAAAATATCAACTTTACGATTAGATATTGCACGCGAAGCACGTACTGCTAAACGTGCTGACAGTACCGCCGGATTATCAACAGGGTTTTCAAAATCCACCATCAAATCCACATCACCACCGCGAGCATTATCATCTAACCGTGAACCGAATAATCGAATCGCCTTGGCATCGGGAGCAACTTCATAAATTGCAGCGCGTAAAGCGATCACATCTTGAGGGCGTAGGCGCATTGATATTCTTCTCCGAGTTAAAGTGGTAGCTTTCGTTGGCATAATTCTGACCCAACAATTCCAGTGCCAGCTTTGGCCAACGCAGGAAGAATCGATAAAACATAGGGTCGGTTTTCATGGTTTGTATAGATAGCCAGATAAGTTCTGTTCGCCTGGTGTTTGTATTTCAGTAGTTTTAAATTACCCCATAAATTAACTGTTATCCGAGAGCATCAACTGTTTATCCTGCCGTTAAAAATGGCTAGCCCCCGTCAAATCATTGGATCGAAGTCTAACACATCTTAAAATAAATTTACAATAGACCCTGATCATCTATCAGGGCAAATCGGTTCTTGATATTTTCATTGAAAAATACAATATGTAATGGTTTAGGGTAGAAGATTTTCTACCCTTGCGGTGTATCGTAATGGTTGTGGTCGTGGTCGGGTTAGCGACAGCGTAACTCGACATTTTGATTATTCATAGCCAATATCATCAGCAAAATCTATTTCACCGCCCCCCCAATTTTTATCTAAAATATTTAATTTTATGTATTAATGAATGCTTGAGTATCAAGTGATGGGTAGTGCAGCACCTAAGGATCGTGCATGAAATAACTTAACCATTTATACCCCCTCACCCCAGCCCTCTCCCGGAGGGAGAGGGAGCAAGATGCCTAAGTTGTTTCATACGCATTCCTAATCTACCGCTCAACAGTCATTTTGTAATCGTTTTTACACGAAATACCTTTTAAAATAATCAAATCTAAACAAAAATAAGCGTTTTGACACATGCTGAGCTACACTATAATTAATTTTAAATATAAAGGTGATCGTGATGCCTGTCTATTCAAACCCATTAGGTTACGCTTGGCTCATTGAGCATTTTTCACTTCCACATCAATACCTCGCTGTTGTTTGCTGTAGCGCCAAAATTTCATCCATCAATAAAGAAGCCTTTAGCCAGTTCTACCCTGCCTCCTATCGTCCTCATAACGATACTGTCGTTGATCACCTAACCTTTGCACTTAAATACGAACCGCTCAATCTGCCTTGTCTAACGGCAGTGTTTCGGCAAAAAACCGTAAAATCCGAAATAGAGCAGGCGTTACATGCCAATCCAACCAGCAAGTACAATCGCCTAATGGGATTTTATTTCGAATTGTTGACCCATCAGACACTGGCGGTGCCTGATCTGTCCAGCGGGAACTATGTCGATGCCGTTGATGCCAAGCGCTATTATGTCGCGCCTACGCAGCGCGAAAGAAAATTTCGCGTGAACAACAATCTGGTTGGCAATGGATGGCTCTCGGCGCTTATGAAACGTAATGCAAGACTGATCGGAAATGATGAGCTTTGTGAATTGGCGCGAAAACCTTTGGCGCATCATTCAATGGAACTCTTGGCAAGGGCAACGCGCTATCTGATTGCACTGGAAACAAAGTCAACCAATGAGATTGAGGCCGAAACGCTTACGCCCGGCAAACAAATGAAGTTCATGTTTGCGTTGGAGTCCATTAATCACGATGATCTTACCAAAGAAAAACTCATTGCCACGCTCAACATCATTAAAGACAAGCATTACCAAGAATTTGATTACCGCTACCAGCAAAATTATTTAGGAAAAAGCGGTCGCGGATATGCCTCCGTCGATTATGTGCCGCCAAAGCCTGGCGATGCGCATGACTTAATGGATCACTGGTTTACGTTAAGGGAGCGCGTGTTAAGCTCGGACATGCCAGCCATTGCCAAAGCAGCGGCATTGTCATCAAGTTTTGTGTATATTCATCCCTTCATGGACGGCAATGGGCGGTTAAGTCGCTATATCATGCAGGACACGCTCTACCGCGACAAAGTCATTGATCAGCAATACGCATTGCCCTTGTCTTCAGGCATTCTAAAAGACATCGGTGGCTATTATCGGCTATTAAGCGAAACATCGCGCCACATCATGAAATCGATCCAATTTGAATTGCTGGATAATTATTCGGTAACGGTGCTAAATGACACAGCCGAACTCTATCGGCATTTGTGTTTCGATGCGCATGCGTCCTATTTGTCTGATGTTTCCAGAAAAGTGGCTATCGAATTAATTCCGGATGAACTTGAGATGCTTCAACAGTTTGATCGACTCATGGATCATTTAAATGAATCGCTTGACCTGCCAGAAAAGGATCTGGGATTAATCGCCAACTTACTTATTGGCAGTCAAGGCAAAATCAGTGTAAAAAAAAGAAAAGGCACTCTCCAGCCTATTCACGCCGATGATTTAAATCGCGCTGAAGCCATTTATGCCGATCTGTTTAGTGAATTAAACAGTGACACAGCGCCGCGTTAGTCCAGTAGGTCAGGTTAGTGATAGGTATAATAAACCGATAAAAACATGTATTGTGTTGAGCCAAAATTGTCGGGTTACGCTATCGCTAACGCGACTACATGAATGTCCGGGAATCAATAGGTCAGTGGTAGTGTGCGCATCGCGCACCTAAAAGCCCGGTCGGGTTAGGCGCTAGCCGTAACCCGACACAGATACTTAGGTATAAAGTGGGTAGCTTCAAGTATCAACCAATCGTGTAATCATCCTCCAGCAATTTGGCATGGGCGGCAGCCAGTCTGGCGATGGGGATGCGGGGTGCCGAACAGGATACATAATCCAGTTTGATATGATGACAAAAGCGTATTGATTGCGGGTGTCCGCCTTGTTCACCACAGATGCCTATGCTGATATCGGGGCGGGTTTTACGTCCTGAATCAGCAGTCATTTTCATTAACTGACCGACACCTTTGGCATCAAGGACTTCAAACGGATTGTCTTCAAGCAAGCCGATTTGGTTATAGAGCGGTAAAAATTTGTTTTCTGCATCTTCGCGTGAAAACGAGAAGGTTGCCTGGGTCAAGTCATTGGTACCAAAAGAGAAAAATTCGGCCACTTTCGCCAATTCCCCTGCACGGGTGCAGGCTCTGACGGTTTCTACCATGGTTCCGAATTTAAATTTAAGGGCAATACCGTACTGACTTTCGACTTCCTGTTGAATTTGGTCAACGTAGACTTTTACTTTAATTAATTCCTGAACCGTTATCACTTGGGGCACCATGATTTCGGGCAAAATGGGGGTTCCCTGTTGGGTACAGAGCGCCGCAGCCTCAAGAATTGATCGAATTTGCATCTGGTAAATTTCCGGATACGACATGCCAAGACGCACGCCCCGGTGACCCAGCATGGGATTAACTTCGTACAGTTCCTTAACTTTCTTCAGCATCAATTCCTTTTTGGCAATTGCCTTATTGATAACTTCCTCATTTAAATGATTAAATGGCGCTGGTAATAATGAATGGTCACCCAACGTATCCAAGGCGACTTGCTGACCTTGAATCATCACTTTATAGAGATTTAAGGCTTTAATTTCATCTTCCAGTTGATGCTCACTGGGCAAGAACTCATGCATGGGCGGATCCAGCAAGCGAACCGTGACCGGATAAGGGGACATGGCTTCAAATATTTGTTTAAAGTCATCGCGCTGAATGGGAAATAATTTTTCCAGCGCTTCCTGTCTGGCTTCTTTGCTGTTCGCCAGAATCATATCAATTACTAACGGCAGACGATCTGAGGCATTAAACATACGTTCAGTACGGCACAGACCAATACCGGTTGCGCCATAACTGACCGCCATACGGGCGCGTTCCGGGGTGTCAACATTGGCATGGACTTCCAATTCTGCAATGTGATCGGCCCAAGACAATAAGGTTTTTAATTCATCCGAAAATGAGGGCTCAATGGTGGCAATTTTACCCAGATAAATAAGTCCGGTGCTGCCATCAATGGTGATGATATCGCCTTCGCGAATGTGCAGGTCGCCAATAACGGCCTGGCGGGTTCGCACATCTATTTTTATGTCTTCAGCACCGGCAATACAGGCTTTGCCCATGCCTCGTGCAACCACGGCGGCATGTGAGGTTTTGCCGCCGCGACTGGTCAAAATACCTTGGGCTGCAAAAAAACCATGGATATCTTCAGGTTTGGTTTCTTCTCGCAGTAAAATAACCAGCTCTCCGGCACGGCCCATTAATTCAGCGGTATCAGCATCAAATACACATTTTCCAAAAGCGGCACCCGGCGAAGCGGGTAATCCTTGAGCCACCGGCTGTGCTTTATTTTCCGGATCCAGTTGTGGATGTAACAACTGCTCCAATAATTCCGGGTTGATGCGTAATAAAGCCTGTTCCTTGCTAATCAGGTCTTCGGCGACCATTTCCACCGAAGTGCGCACCATCGCCGTGGCGTTCATTTTGCCGTTACGGGTTTGCAGGCAGTACAATATACCGCCTTGAATGGTGTATTCGTAATCCTGGACTTCTTGGTAATGAGTTTCGAGTTTATTGCGTAACTCAACCAATTGCCGATAAAGATCCGGCATTTCATGAGCCAGTTCATGTACCGGTTTGGGCGTGCGAATACCGGCAACCACGTCTTCACCTTGGGCATTAACCAGATATTCGCCATACATTTCATTGGCACCGGTACCCGGATTGCGGGTAAAGCCGACACCGGTTGCACAATCGTTGCCCATATTGCCAAACACCATGGCGACTACATTAACCGCAGTTCCATTAGCCATTTTGGGGGTGATATGAAATTCGCGCCGGTAATCGACTGCGCGTTTTCCTGTCCAGGAATTGAATACCGCTTTAATGGACAATTCCAATTGTTCATAAACATCTTCAGGGAAGGGCTTGCCGGTTACTTCCAGAACCACTTTTAAAAACAGTTCACTGATTTGACGTAAATGCTCTGCATCCAGACCTATATCCGCTTTAACACCGGCTTGTTTTTTGATGGCGGCAAAATGCAGGTCAAATTTTTCATCATCAATACCCAAGGCAACTTTGCCAAATAACTGGATAAAACGGCGGTAAGCATCATAAGCAAAACGGGGATCACCCGTTTGTGCAATCAGCCCCTTTAAGGTCTGGGTATTTAAGCCTAGATTTAGGATGGTATCCATCATGCCCGGCATTGAAATAGCGGAACCTGAGCGTACCGACACCAGCAATGGATTGTGGCTGTCACCAAACTGTTTGCCTGAAAGTGCTTCGACCTCGGAAATATGAACTTTAACATCGTCCAGTAAGGTTTCGGGTAATTGCTGGTTTTCAAGATAATCCAGGCAAGCTTGGGTAGTAATAACAAATCCGGGCGGTACGTTGAGTCCTATCTGGGTCATTTCGCAAAGATTGGCACCTTTACCGCCCAACAGTACTTTATTTTTCCCATCGCCTTTTTGGAATGAATAAATATATTTTTCAGTCATGTTTTTTCCCAAAGTTGAATAAATGAAGAAGATAACCGGATAATTATAGGGTGATTTTTTTGGCTGTATGTGAATCGTAGTGGGTCAATAATAAAAATACCGATAGTTACAGGCCTTATAAATAGCTGAAAACGTTTAAGCCGTCATCCCGGCATGGACCGCCGGAATCCAGTGTACAGGGATGTACTCATATATATTGCATAGCATTTATTAAAGCTGAAGCTGTAAATCAATTAATTGTATGCTTTGTAATTGCCATCCATGGCAACTGGATTCCGGCAATCCATGCCGGAATGACGGCTCATGGAGATACTTCGATTTGTCGGGTTACGCTGTCGCTAACCCGACGCGACTGTAAACTACCTGGAGCCTTTTTTGGCAACCAACTTAGGCAATTCGCAAAAAACAACCAAGCTGAAACTGGAGTGCAATCGCTTCAGCTATTGCCCTATAAAAACAGTTGTACGAGTGTCCCGGAAACGCCACCACGCGCCAAGCGGGTCTTGGGGTGTATTTTTTTTTGCGTAATCTACAAAAAACGTTATTGATCCATAAAAATCAATAACGCTGCCATTCAGTCTATAGTATAGCTATTAATCTTTAATCGGTGGCGGTGCAAGGACAATTCTTGAGCCATTAGATTCTGCGGCACTAACAATGCCGGCCGCTTCCATGTCTTCAATCATGGTGGCGGCACGGTTGTAGCCCACTTTAAAACGCCGTTGGACACTGGATATTGATGCCTTACGGGAGTCGGTAACAAACGCTACTGCTTCATCGTATAAGGCGTCCGTCTCCGAGTTGCTGCTACTGTCACCGTTCATGCTGTAACCGTCATTAGCATCAGTGGCTTCGCGGGTAATATCTTCCAGATAGTCAGGCGGCGCCGTTTGTTTTAAAAACTCAACCACGCGATGCACTTCATGATCATCAACAAATGCACCATGCGCACGAATGGGAATACTGGTGCCTGAAGGCAAAAACAGCATGTCACCGTTACCCAGCAAGGTTTCAGCGCCGCCTTGATCAAGAATGGTACGCGAATCAATGCGCGATGAGACCTGAAAGGAAATGCGGGTGGGCACGTTGGCTTTAATCAGTCCGGTTAAAACGTCAACCGATGGGCGCTGCGTTGCCAAAATTAAATGAATACCGGCTGCTCTGGCTTTTTGCGCCAAGCGGGCAATTAATTCTTCAACCTTTTTGCCGACAATCATCATCATGTCAGCTAATTCATCGATCACGATGACAATGCTGGGTAGTTTATTCAGAACGGGATAATATTCGCCCTCTTCCAGCGGGTTTAACATTTGAAACATGGGATCTCTGATAGACTCGCCTCTTGCCGTTGCTTCATCAATTAAATGATTAAACCCTGCCAGATTTCTGACCCCCATTTTAGACATTAACTTGTAACGTCTTTCCATTTCAGCAACCGCCCAGCGCAAGGCGTTACTGGCCTCTTTCATATCGGTAACAACGGGAGTCAATAAATGCGGAATACCTTCATAAACCGAAAGCTCCAGCATTTTAGGGTCGATCATAATCATCCGCACTTCATCGGGCGTGGCTTTGTAAAGCAAACTGAGGATCATGGTATTAATGGCGACTGATTTTCCTGATCCGGTAGTGCCGGCAACCAGGGCATGAGGCATCTTGCCCAGATCAGCCATTAAAGGCGCACCGGCAATATCTTTGCCCATAGCCAAGGTCAGCATGGACTTTGCTTTCTCAAAGCCATGGGATGCCAATAATTCGCGCAGCGTCACCATTTCCCGTTCCCGGTTGGGAATTTCAAGACCAACCACTGATTTACCGGGGATAATTTCAACAATACGTACACTGGTGACTGACAAAGCCCGTGCCAAATCTTTAGACAAGCTGCTAATCCGACTGACTTTTACACCGGCAGCCGGCTGTAATTCAAAACGGGTAATAACCGGGCCGGGATGAAAACCTACCACGTCCACTGCGACGTTAAAATCACCAAGTATATCTTCTACCAATCGGGACATTTCTTCCAGATCGGTTTGCGAATAACCGACTACCCGGGTGTCTCTTTCATCCAATAAGTCTAAAGAAGGTAATATATCTTCACCGGCTTTATATTTGGGTGCGGGTTGTTTTTGCAATGGCTGGTAATTGTTTTCAACTGACACCTTGTTTTTTTCGACACTGGCTACCGCTTTACCATTAACCGGCGCTTTAACAACCGGCTTTCTGCGACTCTCGGGCTTGTCAATAATGCTATCAAACGACTGAACAGGGCTGTCCATAGGTTCGTGACGTAAGTTGGCGGCCGTATGGCAAACGATACGACAAACAAATACGGTATATTTGCCAATAAGGTCAATCAAAGTGACCCATGACAACTCGGTCGCAAGAGTAATGCCTGACAAAAATAAAACGATTAAAAATAAGGTGGCTCCTGAATTACCAAATAAATGCAATACCGAATCACCTGTTTCCTGGCCTAAAATTCCGCCCGTGCCACCCGGCAATTCGACGCCGACTCTTAATACATATAAATAAAATAATGCGGCACCGGCAACAACGGTTCCCAAAGAGCCTAAGCACTGTAAAGCAATCGTCATTTTTTGTTGTTTTTGTCTTGCCTGACCATACAACATATAGCCATGCCAAGAGAGAATAACCGGAAACAGATACGCGATTAAACCAAAAAAGCTAAGCGTAAAATCAGCAATCCACGCCCCCAAAACACCGCAGGCATTGGTCACCGTCCGTACCGTGCCGCTGTGTGTCCAGCCCGCATCCTCGTTGCTGAAAGTAACCAAGGCAATTAAAAAAAACAAGGCAATGGCGAATAGGCTCAAGACTGCAATTTCACGTAAACCTCGAAACGTTTTTTCTTCCATTACAGCAGACATAAATGATGACTCAACATAAGATTAGTACTAATAAAACAGGATTATAGATCAATGATTGCACATTCTACATTAATATTTGTTACAAAAAAAACAGCTTGTTTTTAGAGCGGTTCCAGTAGCTTATACACAATAACATTTACGAAACACCGTTTCACCTGCATAATTCTTATATTTATGCTGATTTAGCTACCCATAGAGGTTTTTTTAATGAATGATTCCAGGCACTCTCGTCTTTTAATTCTTGGTTCTGGCCCCGCCGGCTATACGGCAGCTATTTATGCCGCACGCGCTAATTTAAAGCCGGTGATCATCACGGGCATGCAACAAGGTGGACAATTAACTACCACCACAGAAGTTGATAACTGGCCCGGTGACGTTGAAGGCTTGCAAGGCCCTGATCTTATGGACAGAATGCGCCGGCACGCAGAACGGTTTGAAACAGAGATTATTTTTGACCATATCCATACCGCTGATTTATCGGCCAGACCCTTCACCTTGACCGGCGACTCTGGCACTTACACCTGTGATGCGCTGATTATTGCAACCGGTGCGTCTGCTCGGTATTTAGGTCTGGAGTCTGAAGAAGCATTTAAAGGTCGTGGTGTTTCGGCTTGTGCGACCTGTGACGGTTTTTTCTATCGCAACAAACCGATCGCTGTTATCGGTGGTGGCAATACGGCTGTCGAAGAAGCGCTTTATTTGGCTAATATCGCCTCTAAAGTGACTGTCGTTCATCGCCGTGACAAATTTCGCTCTGAAAAAATTCTCTCTGATAAACTGATTGAAAAATCAGTAAACGCTAATGTTGAGATTGAATGGAATTACGCGCTGGATGAGGTATTGGGTGACGATATGGGTGTTACCGGTATCAGAATTAAAAATACTCTCGATAACTCAACCAAAGAGTTGGATGTGCATGGTGTTTTTATTGCCATTGGTCACACCCCCAACACCGGTATTTTTGAAGGCCAGTTAGCTATGGATCATGGCTATATTAAAGTAAACAGTGGTATTGCCGGAAACGCCACGGCAACCAGTGTTGAAGGTGTTTTTGCAGCCGGTGATGTGATGGATTCGGTTTATAAACAAGCCATAACTTCATCAGGTTCTGGCTGTATGGCAGCACTGGATGCTGAAAAATTTCTTGATGAAGTAGGGTAGGGTAGGGCAGGGG
>JBAXTQ010000054.1:0-17902 GCA_037130115.1 Methylococcaceae bacterium | reverse complement strand
AATCTTCGTGTTCTTCGTGTCTTCGTGGTGAAATGTCTTAACTTGATGTCTATGCCCATGGATAATAAGACCCAGCATGACTGATTTATATTTTTTAGCCCTATGAATAAACTGTTAATATCCTGCTTTTTTGCACTCAATTTATTTTTGAACCCCTTGGCATTGGCCGATGATGAAAAAGCACTTTCTGAAGAAGCAAACAACATCCGGCAAGCCGGTATCAGGCTTGATACTGAAGCCCAGAAATTATCAGGTCTTGAAACATTAACACTCAAGCCTGCCAGTCAGCATGCTGAATTTACCGCTTATGGAAAAGCCGTCAACTTACAACCCTTACTGGCGTTACGTAGCCGCTATTTACAGGCATTAACCGAGCGTAGCAGCGCCAAAGCACGCTTTAAGCAAGCCGAGCAAAACATCAGTCGCCAGCAAGATTTATATAAAAATGGCGTCAGCTCAAAGCGTACCTTGCAGGAACAACAAGCCCAATGGCAAGCCAATAAAGCGCAGGTAGATGCCAGTGGTTATCAAGGCCAAGCCATTAGGGACGAAGCTCTTGTTTTATGGGGTAAAGAGCTTACCGACTGGGCCTTGTCGAGTGATTCAGATAAACTGGGCCCTTTTTTAGCCAGCCAGAAAAGGCTGCTGCAAATTACCTTGCCCACCAATAAACATTTGTCAGGCACTGTTCATACTATTTATATCGACGCCTCAGGCAACCGCAGTGCAGCCCATAAAGCCGAGCTAATTTCAGTGGCCACACGAACAGAAACAGTCGCACAAGGTGAAAGCTATTACTTCCAGACTAATGATAAAAATATCATTACCGGCATGAATGTAACGGTGTGGATTCCTGAGTTAAACGAGCAAATGGCGGGCGTTATCATCCCAAAATCCGCGTTAATCTGGTATATGGACCAGGCCTTTGTGTTTCTTAAAACGTCAGAAGAAACCTTCAGTCGCTGCACGCTAGACCATTATTTGGCAAGCGCGGACGGTTATTTTGTTGCTGACGCTATCAACCCCGGTGAACAAGTTGTTACCAAAGGAGCGCAAATGCTGTTATCAGAAGATTTGCGCGGGCAGATTCCCAAAGAAGATGATGATTAAATTATTTTGCACTTTGAAAGTTTCGGCTACCTAAGGCGGGACAGTTTAAGTGTAAATCGTTCGCTGAGCGGAGTCGAAGCGGACAACTCGCTTCGACTCCGCTCAGCGAACGGTCTCTTTTAATGCTTTATCATTAATAATTGATTTTAGCCTAAATCAGATTAGGGGCTGTTATTATAGGCTTACCCGATTTTATAATATTTTTGCAAAATAGAGGATTAAACAGTGGCTAAAATTGCCCGGCTTTCGCAATTAGACTTAAACGAAACCTACAGTTATGCTGATTATTTGACATGGCAGTTTAACGAAACGGTAGAACTGATTAAAGGCAAAATCATGTTGATGTCGCCTGCGCCGAATGTAGTGCATCAGCGCATTTCAGCAGACATCAATGGTATGCTGTATAACTTTTTTAAACATAAAAAATGTAAATTTTTTGCCGCTCCCTTTGATGTGCGCTTGTATGACCGCAAAAAATCCATTCTCGCAAATGAAGACATTCACACCGTCGTGCAACCTGATTTATGCGTTATTTGCAATCCGGATATTTTGGATATGCAAGGTTGTAATGGTGCGCCGGACTGGATTATTGAGATTTTATCGAAAGGCAATTCCAAGCGGGAAATGCAAATCAAATATGAGTTGTATCAAGAAAGCGGTGTACAGGAATACTGGATTGTATATCCCAATGACCAGGCGATTAATCAATTTGTTTTGGATGAGAACGGACGTTATCAACTCAAGCAAATGTACACCGACGATGACATGGCCACGCCGCATTTATTTCCTGAATTGGCTATTGATTTAACCGAAGTTTTTGAAACCTGGACTGAAGAATAATGCTGTCGGAGTGGATGCTTCAGTCGAAAACGCCACCACGCGCTACGCTTGGGTGGTCTTATTCCGGCCTCATACGCATCAACTTAAAGATTTAATTCACCACGAAGACACGAAGTTCACGAAGAAAAACCAAAGAAAAATCTTCGTGTTCTTTGTGTCTTCGTGGTGAAATGTCTTAAGTTGATGTCTATGGGTGGTCTTATTTTTGCCTACACGAACTCTTTAAAATAGCGAACCATTACTCATAAGCCGACATTGGTGGACAACTACACACCACATGCCGGTCGCCATACACATTATCAATACGCCCAACCGGTGGCCAGTATTTATCATCGTGCTGGTTATTATCAGGGAAAAAAGCCTGTTGTTTGGAGTAGGGCAATGTCCATTCTTCCAGTAATAAGCGATGGGTATGCGGCGCGTTATGCAATACGTTATTTTCAGCATCCGCATCACCCTCTTCAATGGCTTTAATTTCCTGGCGTATTGAAATTAACGCGTCACAAAAACGATCAATCTCGGCTTTGTTCTCGCTTTCCGTAGGCTCTATCATCAAAGTGTCGGCAACCGGAAACGACACGGTAGGCGCATGAAAACCATAATCGATCAAGCGTTTGGCAATATCTTCCACAGTGATGCCGCAGGATTTTTTAAACGCATGGCAGTCGATAATACATTCATGGGCAACCCAACCGTTTTTGCCGGTATATAAAATTGGATAAAAAGGTGCCAAGCGTTTGGCAATATAATTAGCGTTTAAAATGGCGGTCAAAGTAGCGCGTTTTAAACCGGCGGCACCCATCATGGCGATATAAGCCCAAGAAATGGTGTATAAACTGGCCGATCCCCACGGTGCAGCGGACACGGTTCCGATGGTACCATGCACGCCTTTGGCCGGATTGACGCCATCAACCACTGGATGATCGGGCAAAAAAGCGGCCAAATGTGCGCCTACACCAATCGGGCCAGCACCGGGGCCGCCTCCACCATGCGGAATACAAAAAGTTTTATGCAAATTAAGATGCGCGACATCCGCACCCATTTTCCCCGGACGACTCAAACCCACCAAGGCATTAAAATTGGCACCATCCAGATAAACCTGTCCGCCGTGCTGATGAACAAGATCACAAATCTCTCTGAATGACTCTTCATAAACGCCGTGGGTAGAGGGATAGGTAATCATTAAAGCGGCCAGCGTATTTTGATATTCCGCCAGTTTTCCCCGCAAATCAGCCAAGCTGACATTGCCGTTTTCATCACAAGCAACCACGACTACTTTAAGGCCGGCAAGGGTGGCACTGGCCGGATTGGTGCCATGCGCAGAAGCCGGTATCAGGCAAATAGTGCGCTGTGATTGACCGGATACTTCATGGTATTTTCGAATCACCAACAGACCGGTATATTCACCTTGAGAACCGGCGTTGGGTTGCAGTGAAAAGGCCGCAAAGCCGGTCAAATCACATAACATATCCTCCAGTTCCGCAAACATTTGCTGATAGCCATGCGTCTGGTACAGCGGTGCGAAGGGGTGTAGGCCGTTAAGTTCATGATAGGAAATCGTTTGCATTTCGGTCGCGGCATTGAGCTTCATCGTGCAGGAACCCAACGGTATCATGGAACGATCCAGCGCAATATCGCGCCTGGCGAGTCGGCGCATATAACGCATCATTTCAGTTTCTGAATGATAGCGATCAAACACCGGGTGTTGTAAAAATTTATCGTTGCGCAATAACCGTGCAGGAATACATTCAGTGATGCTTGCGTCGAGCTTGTTAATATCGGGAAGCCCTGCGGTAGCAGAGGCAAAAACCTGCCAGAGGGCTCTTAAATTATTTCGTGTGGTGGTTTCGTCTAGCGAAATACCTAAGTGGTCTGCATCAATGATTCGCAAATTGATAGTCGCTTCGTCGGCGTTTGCGGCAAAACGTTTGGCTCGATTAGGCACATAAATCACCAGCGTATCAAAATAACATTCACTGATAACAGTATGCCCCAGTTGTGTTAATCCTGCCGCCAAAATTTGCGCATAGCGATGCACACGGCCGGCAATCTGGCGCAGACCTTCAGCACCGTGATAAACCGCATAAAATCCGGCGATAACAGCCAGCAAAACCTGCGAAGTACAAATGTTGCTGGTCGCTTTATCCCGGCGAATATGTTGTTCGCGGGTTTGCAACGCCATCCGTAGCGCAACTTGCCCGTGACTGTCTTTGGATACACCGATAAGGCGTCCTGGAATAGTGCGTTTATAGTCATTTTTGGTGGCAAAAAATGCCGCATGAGGGCCGCCATAACCCATAGGTACACCAAAGCGCTGAGCACTGCCGACGACAATATCAACACCAAAAGCCGCTGGCGGCTTTAATAACACCAGACTTAATAAATCCGCCGCTACGGTAATCAGCGCACTTTTGTTATGGGCAAGGGTGGTGATGTGGCTGAGGTCTTTTATTTCACCTTTAGAGCCCGGATATTGCACAATCAGGGCAAAAAAATCCTGTTGTTCCAAGCCATGAAAAGGGTCGGCAACGATAACTTCATAACCTAACGAATGGGCGCGGGTTTTAACAACGGCTATCGTTTGCGGATGGCAATTCTGATCAATAACCACGTTATTGGACAAACTTTTGGACAAACGCCGCGACATCGTCATGGCCTCTGCCGCCGCTGTCGCCTCATCAAGTAACGAGGCATTGGCCAGTTCCATGCCGGTTAAATCAATAATCACTTGCTGAAAATTTAACAACGCTTCCAATCGTCCCTGACTAACCTCGGCTTGATAGGGCGTATAAGCCGTGTACCAGCCAGGATTTTCCAGCACATTGCGTTTAATGACCGCCGGCATCACGGTGTCGTAATAACCCATGCCAATCATTGACGTAAATACTTTATTGCGGCCGCGCATTTGCCTGAGATGTTTGATAACCGCCTGCTCACTGATGGTTTCGGTGAGTTTTAAGGGCTCATGATTAAGAATGTTGGCAGGAATGGCCTGCGTAATAATATCTTCCAGCTCGGTTAAACCCAGTTCAGCAAGCATTTCTTGGGTTTGCTGTTGATTGGGGCCAATGTGACGGTAGATAAAATTACCACGCATTTCCAGTTGTTCTAAACCAGCACGAGTTATTGGCATACAGTTTACCTAAGGTAACGAGGTGTAATAAAAGGGAGTTTGGTTACGGTAACCGCAATCTTTCGATCCCGCACCAAGGCATACAAGGTATTGCCCACGCTTGCGGAATGACTATCAAGCAATGCCATGGCAATCGGTTGGTTTAAGCTGGGAGAAAAGCTGCCGCTAGTCACATAACCCACTACCTTGTCTTCATTATTGACAATAACACTGCCTTCTCTGACGGGTACTTTACTTTCAACCAGCAAACCCGCACGGATTTTTTCGGAGCCGTGCTGCAACTGATGCAAGATTTTATCTGCGCCGGGAAACTGCTTATGACCTTTTTTAAACAGCCATTGCAAGCCTGCCTCCACTGGCGTGATGGCTTCAGTCAGTTCATGTCCATAAAGACACAAACCGGCCTCCAGACGCAAGGTGTCTCTGGCACCCAGTCCCATCGCTTCAACTTCGTCTTCCGCAAGTAACAGAGTGGCCAGTTGCTGCGCGTATTGATTGGCGACTGAAATTTCAAAACCATCTTCGCCGGTATAACCGGAGCGACTGATAGTGCAAGCTATTCCGTTTATCTCGGTTGCACAGGCCTGCATAAATAATAAATCCGCTGCCTGTTTTGAAAATCGGGCAATAACAGTGGCCGCCGCAGGGCCCTGAAGAGCCAACAAGGCTTGGTCAGGCAATTCTTTAAACGTACAGCGCCCGGATAAACGGCTTTCCAGATACTTAAAATCCTTATCTTTGCAGGCGGCATTAACAATAATCATCAACCCGGAATCAATGCGGGTAATGATAATATCGTCAATAATGCCGCCCTCGCTATTGGTTAATACCGTGTATTTCTGGCAGCCTGTTTTAAGTCCGGTAATATCACCGGGTGTTAAGTGCTCAAGTTCACTGGCCGCAGTATCCCCCAAAACCAGACATTGCCCCATGTGGGATATATCAAAAAAACCGGCATGGCGGCGGCAATGCAAATGCTCATGAATAATACCTTGGCTATAATGCACCGGCATTTCATAACCGGCAAAAGGCACCATTTTGGCACCCAGTTTAAGATGAAGAGGGTAAAGAGGGGTTTGTTTTAACATGGCGGTATTTATCTCTGCGCAGCAGCAAAATAGTAGTGTAGTGTTAAAAAATGTTAATTCAAACCGGGTAGATAAAATCGGCGACTTTAATTTTAATGCCCTTGCGTCGACACTTGCGCTATTGCATGTCACAACCCGTTATTATGCGGACATTTATTTTTGGATAGTCTTTGTCAGGTGGTGTGATCTTGTTTTCTGACAATTTAACGCCACCCTTGTCATGCTTAAATTCGACTTACAAGATTTCTATGATTGAGTCTGTTATGTGTTGCAAGCCGCCTTTGGATCTCAATTGGTTGCAAGTTCAGCGTTTCTTTGTAGTGATGCCAGTTTGGCACTCACATAGCCATGAATTTCGTGAAAAGGCACGGGTTTGTAAAACACCGTCACGCCCTTGGGTGTCCAGCCTCTGCTGTTGATATCGGCTTTGCTTAATCCGGTAACCACAATAATGTCCATCTTGTTAAACAAGTGATCCTTGCGCAGTGTGTCTATCATCTCAAATCCGTCAACACCGGGCATACGCAGATCGGCGATCAAAATGTCCGGGTAATGTCTGGCAATCTGCACCAATCCCGATAAGCCATCGCCGACGATGTTGAGATCAATAGGCATAGCCCACTCTGCCATGGTTAATTGATAAAGTTTTTGCAAGGCCGGATCATCCTCTACGACCAGGATGGATAGTCGACTGGGTTGAGTCGAAAAAGTGTGCTGTTTACGATTTTGAAGAAAGCTCTCGACAGAACTACCCAGTATCCGTCGATGCCCTCCTGATGTTTTCCAGGCTTGCAGTGTCCCTTGCTCAACCATTTTCTGTACAGTACCGCGTGACAAAGCAAGCATTTCGGCTACTTCACGGGTATTGTAATAATTAGGGTCTTCAATATGTTTATTTTCAGTAACAACTAACTGATTTTTCATGAGCTAATAATAAACTAATTTTTTAAAAGAACGGCTTGCCAAGAGTTGGAAATAAAATAACCAGACTGAATCCAGGTTATTGGTCACCGATCCCAAGAAATATCTGAACAGATTCGGTGTATTATCTTGTCACTGCCTGCTATTAAGGTTTTAATTAATCACAGGCCAGAGCATCCTGAGTCAATCGATTTTTTTAAGCTGCTTTAGGGTATTGGCTTGTTGGTAGAGTATCGTCTCCACTGTTTTAAATGGAATAGGCTTGGGCAATACCATCAAGCCTTCAGGTATTGAACCCATTTTTAAAATATCTTTTGCTTCCATTCCTGTTACTACGATAATTTTTGTATCTTTCATATCAGGCATTTTCATGATTTCACTAATCATGTGTAAGCCATCAATATCCGGCATATTTAAATCTGTAAAAATGAGATGCGGCCGATATTTGCCAACCATCATTAAGCCCTGATAAGCATTGGTAGCCAGGAACAGTTGATGTGGCACACTAAATTGACCGAATTGTAATTCACATAGCCGCAAAATGGCGTAATCATCCTCTACCACCAAAACCCGCAACCGGCTTTCGTCATCCGGCATTGAGGGTTCTATATATTCAGTATTACCCGTTAATAACGATCGGGCGGCAGATAAATGTTTTATCACATCCTCGCGACTCAAACGCCTGTGTCCACCCATCGTCAGGCTGGCCTTTATTTTTCCGCTATCTACCCAATTTTGAATGGTACGCTGACTTACTTCCAGCAAAATAGCCGCTTCTTTGGTGCTCAACCATGATTGTTCGCTCACATCCAACATCCTAAAAATCATAAAGATACTAGACATAATAGTTAATATTAAAAACAAAGCAATAAATTATTATGAATTACTCCATACGTTAAAAAAAAGAGTGAGTTTGCAGCTTTTTTTCATCTATGCGAATTTAATATTACATTTGTTGTAGTTATTATGTACTTTTTGGGTGGCGGCTTTAAGTCGGGTTGCGCTTTTTGCAACCCCATACACATCAACTTAAAGATATTAATTCACCACGAAGACACGAAGTTCACGAAGAAAAACCAAAGAAAAATCTTCGTGTTCTTAGTGTCTTTGTGGTGAAATGCGAAGCGTGACGGGGTTTGTAACCCCGTCACTCACGTTTTGCGATGGTTGAAATCTTCAAACGTTTCAGTCAGGGTTACAAACCCTGACCGGCGCAGGGAAAATTTTCTACCCCTACAATCTATCGTTACTCTTTCTGGGTTCACCGTGATTGTTCATAGTCAAAAGTGTCCCGCCTTAAGTTGGTAGCCGGTTTTTCTTCGTGAACTTCGTGTCTTCGTGGTCTGTAATAACCTACCCCTTCAGCACTTTCAAAACCGCCTGCATGGTCGTATTGGCATCACCAAACAACATGCGGGTATTCTCCAGCACAAACAAGGGATTACCCACACCGGCATAACCCGATGCCATGCTGCGTTTAAGCACGATGGTGGTTTCACCTTTCCAGCATTCGATTACCGGCATCCCGGCAATCGGGCTGTTGGGATCATTAAGTGCCGACGGGTTCACAATATCATTGGCACCGATAACGATAGACACGTCGACATTGGCAAAATCATCATTGATTTCATCCATTTCAAAAACGATGTCGTAAGGCACTTTGGCTTCCGCCAACAAGACATTCATGTGACCGGGCATACGACCGGCAACCGGATGGATGCCAAAGCGCACTTTTTTGCCTTTATCCCGCAACAGCTTGGTGATTTCATAAACGGTGTGTTGAGCTTGAGCAACCGCCATGCCGTAGCCAGGGATAATCATGATGTTTTTCGCCGCTTGCAGCAGTTTCGCAGTTTCTTCGGCATCAATAGGCTGTACATCACCTTCAATGGCAGCGGCTACCCCGCCTGAAGCCGAACCAAAGCCACCGGCGATAACGCTGATAAAGTTGCGGTTCATGGCGCGGCACATGATGTAACTCAAGATGGCACCGCTGCTGCCGACCAAAGCGCCGGTAACAATCAACAAATCGTTGCTTAACATAAAGCCCGTTGCCGCTGCTGCCCAGCCTGAATAACTGTTGAGCATGGAGATAACCACCGGCATATCCGCACCACCAATCGCCATGACCATGTGGACGCCAAAAATCAAGGCAATAGCGGTCATAATAGCCAGCGGAATTAGCGCATTACCCCCGAGTTCAGCTTGTTGTAAAAACACTGAACCCAGAACGACAGTGGCAATCAACAGGCATAAATTAAACCAGTGGCGGCCAGGCAATAACAGCGGTTTACCGCTGATTTTTTCGCTTAGCTTGCCAAAGGCAATCACTGAACCCGAAAAAGTAACGGCACCAATGAGAATGCCAATATAAATTTCCAGTTCGTGGATGGTTTTTTCCACACCGGTGATGGTAATGGTGCTATCCATAAAATTGGCATAACCGACCAACACCGCCGCCATGCCGACCAAGCTGTGCATGATGGCAACCAGTTCCGGCATTTGCGTCATTTCAACTTTTAACGCCGCTCTGGCACCTATACTTCCGCCGATTAATAAGGCCACGATCAAGATGCCGTAAACGGTGAATGATCCGCTTAAGGTCGTATCGAAAACGGTAATTTCCAACGCTGATTTGCCGGAAACCGATCCGCCTAATATGGTAGCGACAATGGCAATCGCCATACCTAACATGCCGTAATAATTGCCTTTGCGTGAAGTTTCCTGATTGCTTAAACCGCTCAGGCTAAGAATGAACAGAATGGCGGCAACGATGTAAGACATCGTAACTAAACTATGGGACATGGTGATCTCCTGTTATTTTCTGAACATTTCCAACATACGGCGGGTAACTAAAAAGCCACCGACAATATTGATAGAAGCTAAAAGTATGGCCACGCCAGCAAGGACGGTGACGGTAGAGTTGGTGGTGGAGATCTGCACCAATGCGCCAATAACGATAATGCTGCTAATGGCATTGGTGACGCTCATTAACGGAGTGTGCAAAGAATGCGAGACATTCCAGATCACTTGATAGCCCACAAAACAGGCCAGCACAAAGACGGTAAAATGCGCCATGAATGATTCAGGCGCGACAGCGCCCAGGCTAAATAAAATCAGCCCGGCAATCAGTGCCGGCAGTAGTTGTTTAACCGCCGTGGGAAGCAACGATTTTTTTTGTTGCTCCACTACTGACTGATAAGCCGGTGCTTCGGTTTGCGGAGCGGCGGCGGCAGAGAGCTTGGGTGCGGGTGGCGGCCAGGTGATATTGCCTTCTTTTATCACGGTAGTGCCGCGTATCACTTCATCATCCATATTAACATTGATGACGCCGTTTTTTTCAGGAGTCAGTTCGGTTAATAAATGCCGCAGGTTGGTTGCATAGAGCTGGCTGGACTGGTTGGCCAAACGACTCGGTAAATTGGTATAACCGATCAAGGTGACATCATGCTTGACGACTACTTGATCTTTTTCAGTCAGTTCGCAATTACCGCCTTGCTCGGCGGCCAAATCCACAATCACGCTGCCAGGTTTCATCGACTCAACCATCGCGGCGGTGATTAGTTTTGGCGCAGGCCGTCCGGGAATGAGCGCGGTGGTGACGATAATGTCGACGTCTTTTGCTTGCTCGGCAAATAATGCCATCTCGGCGTCAATAAATTCTTTGGACATGGTTTTGGCATAGCCGCCGGTTCCACCGCCTTCTTCTTTAAAATCCAGCATCAAAAATTCAGCATCCATGCTTTCAATTTGTTCTTTTACTTCGGGTCGGGTGTCAAATGATCTGACAATGGCACCCATGCCTTTTGCCGTGCCAATGGCCGCAAGACCGGCAACGCCTGCACCAATGACCAATACTTTCGCAGGCGGTATTTTACCTGCGGCGGTAATTTGGCCGGTAAAAAAACGCCCAAAATATTGTGCGGCTTCAACGATGGCGCGGTAACCGGCAATATTGGCCATGGAGCTTAACGCATCCAGCTTTTGTGCTCGGGACATGCGGGGTACGCTGTCCATGGCCAGTACGGTAACGTGTCTAGCCGCCAGTTTTTGCATTAAGGCTTCATTTTGTGCAGGCCAGATAAAGCTTATTAAACAAGCGCCTGAAGATAATAAATCGGTTTCTTCCAATGCCAGTTTAACATTATGCTCGGGAGCACGCACCTTCATAATGATATCAGATTGCTTCCAAAGCGTTTTGGTATCCGTTACGATTTCAACACCGGCCTCCTTGTAAGCCTCATCAGAAATATTGGCACCGAGACCCGCACCGCTTTCAACGCTAACGGTAAATCCCAGCTTCATAATTTGTGCGGCAGCCTCTGGTGTAGTGGCAACGCGCATTTCACCTTGGTGAATTTCTTTAGGTATACCAATCTTCATACAGTCTCCTGTGGGTGTGATTTAGGGCATAATAAGCAAGAAGGTTTTGGTGGGAACTAAAACCCAAGTTACTGAGCATAGGTGATTAAGCGTTGAAATTCAATAAAAAAAACAGTCCTTTTGTTGGGGTATCTTTGGGGCAACCCGTTTTTTAAGGTGAGGTTAAATTTTGCGGTCATTAGAAGCAGTTAAAAACAATGCGTTGTTTGAGGTAAAGATGCGTCAGGGCGCTGCAATACCGGGTCTGGGAAGCTGATGTTTTTATCAAAAGACTTTATAGAAACCGCCGAAGGGCTTATTTTTGCGGTAGTCGATCAAGCTATTGAAAGCGGTAAGGTGTTGTGTTTTTTACGTTATGTAAAAAATAACGGGGATTGGCAAAAGGTAAGCACTGAGCCCGCCAATGCTTTTTTGCAGCAGTATCAGCCACGCTACTTGCATTATTCACCGATTTTGGATGCGCATTTACACGCAGTAGCGCTAGACCGGATTGTTAAGCATCATCAACCCAAGCAACGCTTGCAAGAGATTGTGCAGATACATCAGCAAGATGCCATTGAGCGCGACTTGTTTCAACTGTGTAGTTTATTGCAGCAACACGGCCTGGATTTAACGCAACTGGGCATTACCGGTTCCGTATTGGTTGGGGTGCAAAACTCGGGTTCTGATATTGATTTGGTCTGTTACGGCCGGGCGGTTTTTCATCAATGCCGCGCCATTACCGGTCAATTGATACAGCAAGACCAGCTGCAAGCATTGAGCGACCATGACTGGCAGCAATCTTACGAACGTCGATCTTGTGAATTAAGTTTTGAAGATTATGTCTGGCATGAGCTGCGTAAAACGAACAAAGCGGTTATTAACGGGCGAAAATTTGATTTAAATTTCATTGATGATTCGGTCTCTGCCGAAGCGATGAGTTATCAAAAGTGTGGCGCGATTACGCTGCAATGCCGTGTGATTGATGATACCCATGCTTTTGATTATCCTGCTGAATTTAAAATAGCGCATGACGAATTTGATGCCATTGTCAGCTTTACCGCAACGTATACGGGGCAGGCTGTTAAAGGCGAAATCGTGGAAGTGTCAGGGATAGTGGAGCAATCGCAGCAAGGCGTTAAACGTATTGTGGTGGGTTCCAGTCGTGAAGCACACGGCGAATATATCAAGGTGATTCGTGCTTAATTTAAATAATTTTTCTGCCGTTATTTTTGATATGGACGGCCTGGTTTTGGATACAGAAAGCACTTATTTTGCGGCTTGGCAACAAACAGCAAAAGTCATGGGCTACTCGCTTTCTGATGCATTTTGTCTGTCTTTGTCAGGGTTGCACTATAAAGACATCGAGCTAAAACTGTTGGTTTGTTGCGGGGCTGAATTTAATCTGGACACATTTACCCGCTTAAGCGGTATTTTTTGGCGTGAACAGGTTAATGCACACGGCATCAAGATTAAGCACGGCTTTACCGAGTTGCTGGAATTTATTGTTCAGCAACAAATTCCTTATTGTCTGGCAACCAACAGCAGTGCGGTCAATGCTGTTGAATGTCTTGAGTTTGCCGGCATAAGAGAGATCTTTTCAACTATTATCACCCGCGATGATGTTGAGCACGGCAAGCCGGCACCGGATATTTTTTTAAAAGCGGCCGAGTTGTTACAAGTGCCGATCAGTCGGTGTCTGGTGCTGGAAGATTCTTATGCCGGTATTGAGGCAGCCTCCAGGGCTGGGGCTTTTTCAGTATTGATACCGTCTACGGAGCCGGTCGATCCGATGGCGATAGTGCTATGTGATGTGATGATGATTGATTTGGCGCACACACTCATGGCTTTAAAAGCCGAATGCCGGAGCGATTAATCTTTTGTCCTGTTGTACTTTTCAGGCCGGATAAATTGAAAAATTGACTCGCTAAGTTCACTCTTTAATCAGTTAATCCTGTATAATCAACAAATTTTTCGGTAACGCAAAACACCCTGTGATAACTCACTATTCTAAAGTCTCAGTCATTGCCCCGGCCAGATTACACATGGGGTTTATTGATTTAAGCGGATCATTAGACCGTCATTTTGGCAGCATCGGTGTTGCCCTGAATGAACAGGCCACGCGGTTATCAATAACCCGTGCCGAACAGCGCACCATTACCGGTCCTTCTGCAAAACGTGCGGATAAATGTCTGACGCTGATGTGTCAGGCTTTAAATGTCTCCGACAAGTTGAGTATAATCATTGAGGCCGCCATTCCTGAGCATGTGGGTTTGGGTTCCGGTACGCAAATGTCGCTGGCAATTGGCTCGGCACTGAATGCCTTTTACAACTTGGGTCTGACGGTTCGCGATATTGCGGCGCTGATGGATAGAGGTTTGCGATCAGGTATCGGGATTGGCGTATTTGAGCAGGGCGGCTTGGTGGTTGATGGCGGCCGGGGTAAAAAAACCATTACACCGCCGGTTCTGGTGCATTTGGATATACCCGAAACCTGGCGTTTTATTTTGGTTCTTGATCAGCGCGGACAAGGTTTGCATGGTCAGCAGGAAATACAGGCATTTAAAGAATTACCGCCTTATCCAAAGCAGGAAGCCGAGCGGTTATGTTATTTGTTGCTGATGCAGGGACTGCCGGCCGTGGCCGAAAATGACCTTGCTAAATTTGGTGACGTCATTACCCGCCTGCAATGTTCGGTCGGTGAGCATTTTGCCTCTGTTCAAGGGGGCGTTTTTACCAGTCCGGAAGTGGCTGAAGCTATGCACTGGCTGGCTAGGCAGGGTGCTGTGGCGATTGGTCAAACTTCATGGGGGCCAACCGGATTCTGTGCGCTTGACGGGATCGCGTTAGCTGAAGCGATAACACAAGAGGCCAGACAGAAATTTGCCCATTTTGATAACCTGAGTTTTGTTACCGCAAGCGCACGTAATAGCGGTGGGGATGTTTTTGTTGTTTAGAGTCGGCCTGTTTTGTAATAATCATCAATAAAATGTCGGTTATGTTGGTGCCGGCCGGGTCAATGCAGGGAGTCGTCTTATGGATTACAGCACAAAGAAAGCAGAAAAGATGAACGATCACGAAGACATTCAAGGTTATCTGGCTGATGTTACAAGATTGCTCGCCCGTCATAAATTGGTGGAAGATTTGGTGCATCGACAGGACATGCCTCGCCATGATTTGGTTGAGAGTCTGGTGCAAAAACAAAACAGGGTGGAGTTTCAGCGGTTGTTGGATCAACTGGATTTTCAATCTGTCGCCCGTATCCTGGAAGCGTTGCCCACCGAAGACCGGCAAATCGTCTGGCAGTTGGTCAAAGATGAGCGAAAAGAGGATATCCGGCGCGAGGTATCGGGTTCTGTTCGTGCAGAATTGGTTGTTGAGGTCAAGTCCCGGAGTCGGAGTACGATCATTCGGGTGTTTGATCTTCATGAAGGGCGCTTGCGGCAAATTCCGGTAGAGTCTAATGAGGATATGGTCGGCGTTAATCCTATCTGGATCGATTTGGTGATGCCCGAAGACGAGCAATTTGCGTGGGCAAGTGATGTTTTTGGTGTCGATTTGCCCAATCCAAGGGAATTGACTGACCTGGAGACCAGCGCCCGTTTTTATGTGGAAGATAATGGCGAAGTGCATTTGCGCTCGGATTTTCTGCTTGACCGGAAAGACGAGTCGCGCAATGTGGCGGTGGAGTTTATTCTAAGCAAGAACACTTTGTTTTCGGTTCGGAACAGGGAGTTGCCGGTGTTCCGCTTGCAGCGATTACGGGCAAGGGCAGAGTCCGGCTATGTAACGAGTGCCAAGGATGTGTTGTTGGATCTTTACGCTGCCGAGGTTGAATATTCAGCGAATGCGCTGGAAGATGTCTACGCCGAACTGGAAGATGTGGGCACACAAGTGTTCAAAGCCCAGATGACTGACGATGACGCGGCCAAGATTCTCTCGATTATTGCCGAAGAAGAGGATCTTAACGGACGTATTCGTCGTAACGTGCTGGATACCCGTCGAGCCCTGTCCTTTTTGATGCGCGGCAAGTTTCTTTCGGAAACGCAACATAATGATGTCCGTGAAATTCTGCGTGACATTGAATCACTGGATGGGCATACCGTGTTTCTTTTTAACAAGATTAACTTTTTGATGGATGCCGCGATTGGTTTTATTAACGTCAATCAAAATAAGGATATTAAACGCTTGACGATAATCAGTGTCGTTTTTATGCCGCTCAATGTGCTGGCCGGTATTGGCGGTATGTCTGAATTTACGATGATGACAGAGGGCGTCCCGTGGCCCTTTGCTTACAGTATGTTCAGCATGGGTTTGGTCGTTATCGGCTTTCTGACTTTTGTCGGCTTGCGGTTTTTCGAAAATCGTAAAGTAAAGAAAACGCCTGCCGCCAGTCGACGACTATTGTAAGTTGTGTCAATAATTAACCTTGCACTAACGATCGGCAAGGTAGTGGTCGGGTTTGACAGCTTACACGGGCGCACATACAGCTATGCCTGAATACATCCTTATTGTTGCCGGTTCAGGACGAATGCTGGCACAGGCGGCAAAAAACGCTGGATTAAAGCCCTTGGTGATTGATTTATTTGCTGACCTTGACACGCAATACTACGCCGAAGCTTTTAAGCAAGTCCCTTCGTTGGCTGAACAGGATTTATCAGCGGCCGTTGATTATTTTATTGAGCGTTATGCCGTTGGGCATTTTATTTATGGCAGCGGTTTTGAATATTATCCGGAAAGCCTGCGTTATTTAGCGAGTCGGTTATGGGTGCTGGGTAATTCGGCGGATACCTTTGCCGCGCTACAGGATAAATCGGTATTTTTTTCGAGTCTTGAACGCTTAACTATTCCTTATCCTGACGTTTGTTTTTGTGCGCCAGCGTCTGCTGATAAGTGGCTGCTTAAGCCGATGCAAGGGCAGGGTGGTTTGGGGATAAAGCATTATCAACCTAAAGACGACATTGATTCAGCGGTTTATTGGCAAAAATATCAGGCCGGCACGCAACATTCCGTCCTGTTTTTGGCGGACGGAAAAAAGGCACAAGTGATTGGCTTTAATACCCAGTGGACGGTTGCCTTGAGTGACGCTCAGGTCTTTATTTTTTCAGGGATTATAAACAGTTGTGAGCTGTTGGATGAACACAAAGAACGGATAACGGCTTGGCTGCATAAATTGGTCTGCGAGTTTGGGCTAAAAGGCTTAAACTCGCTGGATTTTATCCGGGCGGACGATACTATTGTTGTCTTGGAAATCAATCCGCGACCGTCGGCGAGCCTGCAACTGTATGACGCCGACTTATTAAGCCGGCATATCAAGGCGAGTCAGGGCGAGTTAACCGATTATGACCCTTCTTACGCCGGTTACACGGGTTATCAAATCGTCTATGCACAACAGGATGTCATGATACCTGACGGCTTTGAATGGCCTGAGGGTTGTATGGATTTACCCGGTTTTGGCGTTATGTGTCGGACAGGACAGCCTGTTTGCAGTATTATTGCCCACCAAAAGCAGGCGCATTTAGTGATGGATGCGCTACAGATTAAACAATTTAACTTACAAAAGGTTTTTAACACCCATGGAATACAAAGCTAGCGTTAATAAATTAACCCAACCCCTGGTAAAGTATCTGCTTGATAACGCGGATAAGTTACGCGTTGGTATAGAGATACTGGAAAACGGCTGTACTCTTGTTGATGCGGGTATCAAAGTGCCGGGTGGTTTGGAAGCCGGTCGTATTATTGCTGAAATTTGTCTGGGTGGCATGGGCACCGTCACGATTAACCACAGTACTTATACCAATAACTGGCCGTTGTCCGTGACTGTCCATACCGGTAATCCTGTCTTGGGCTGCCTGGGCAGTCAGTATGCCGGTTGGAGTTTGTCGCATGAGAAATATTACGCTCTGGGTTCAGGCCCTGCACGAGCCATGGCCACCAAGCTAAGAGACGGCAAGCAAGAGCCCGTTGAAGAGCTCTATAAAGAATTGGATTATTCGGATGCCGCCGATGCTACCGTGTTGGTGATTGAGAATGATGCGCTTCCACCGCTGGCCATTATTGAAAAAGTGGCGGCAGCGTGTAACATTGATCCGTCAAAACTGACCATTATTGTGACACCCACCAGTAGTCTGGCGGGTGGTGTACAAGTCGTGGCACGCGTTTTGGAAGTGGCTATTCACAAGGCACATGCCTTGCATTTTCCTTTGGAAAACATTATTGACGGTAGCGGTAGTGCGCCGATTTGTCCTCCGCACCCCAACTTTGTTAAAGCCATGGGACGCACCAATGATGCCATTTTATTTGCCGGCCAAGTCCATTTGTTTGTTAAAGGCAGCGATGAAGCGGCAGAAAAATTAGCCAATGAAATGCCCAGTTCAACGTCTAAAGATTATGGCAAACCGTTTGCAGAGATATTTAAACACTATGGCTACGACTTTTTTAAAATCGA
>JBAXTQ010000053.1:0-17972 GCA_037130115.1 Methylococcaceae bacterium | reverse complement strand
GGCTTTTTTATGAAGAAAATGGAGTATTAAACCTTAAGTCGGACAGACTCCTAGAGTCAACTTTTAGCAATGGGATTTTGAGATTGAAAAAACGAATCAATGCATCTGCAAACTTACTAACGTTAGATTTAGCATAGGCAAGTTCTTCATCTTTAATCTTCTCATTTTTTATCTGATCTAACTTATCTTCAATGTCTCTGATCCATGTGGATTTATCCCCTTTAGTATTTTTCCAGGACTCAATCAACAGTCTCAAATCGATAGGTAGTTTACTAAAGTGCGGCTTCGCCTTTTCGAACAGCTCTTTCTTATTTGGATTTTTAATTTTGTGCTCATTTTCAAATGCTTCCAGTGCATCTCGTTTTTCGCTAAGTGAAAGTTTGGCGGACGGTGATGCTTTTTGAAAACCAAAAGGTTGGTTTATAGTAGTAACACGTAGCCTAAACACATGCCCATCGCTCCGCTTGTCGGCAAAATCCACCCAAATACGCCTGTCCATTTCTCCGGCATTTGACCAAGCTATTAGCATTGCCAACGTACGTTGTTGACCGTCAATTAAACCAATGGAATCGGCGGGGGTTTTGATCATCTCTTTTTTACCTATTCTGCGCACATCAATTCCTGACGGCATTAGGCTAAAAATTAAGCTGCCCATGGGCATGCCGCGTAACAATGTATCCCACAAGTCAATAATTTGATTAGGTTTCCAAACAGAACCACGCTGAATTAATGGTAGAGCCACAAATACGAATTCATTATCGCCAGAAGCGAAATTTAACCACTTCTCAATCGGCAATATTTCTATGTCGTTATTAAAGTCAACACTCTCTATTTCTGTTGTCATCTATGTTATTACGTTTGTCATATAAATTTTTTAAAGTTCCTGCACATCTGGTGGGATTAGCTAGTCCACTGCCCAACCAGTCGCAATTAATTCATCAACAGTAGCGTAGAAATATTCAGCATCTGTTTCTTTGTCTTGAATTATCAATTTCCGATCCAGCCAATTTTGCAAACCTATTTTTCCGAAGTTACCACCTTTTTTTTTCCAGTTACCATTGATGTTTTTCATGTGCACAAAATCATCACGGGGAACAAAGCCTAAGTCTAATACATCACGGGTTTCTTCTATCAGTCGGTCTGACCAAGTATTGTTCATGTTTATCTCTTATGGGTTATGTCGTTTTAAATGTTTACTGTGTTCATTCACAGTTGACCGGTAGATATAATTGGTTCACTAAAATCCACTGGCCGCTTTTCGTGTGTATGCAAACTTTCCTAAATCTGGCTCCAATGTCTATTATTGGTCGGTGGCCGACGATCAGTTCCAACTAAAAATCAACAGACTCTTGGAGGCTTGGGTTAGGAGATTTTATTAGATAAATCCCTCTGCTCATATTTAGAAACTTCCCTTATCCGCTTTTATCAGCATTATTTTTAATGGCGTATTGTTTACACAACGCATAAAGTGCTGGAATGACGATCAAAGTCAACAGTGTTGATGACACCATACCTCCGACCATGGGCGCGGCGATGCGGCGCATGACTTCGGAACCGGTGCCGGTACTCCACAGAATAGGCAAAAGCCCTGCCATGATGGCGGTGACCGTCATTATTTTGGGACGCAGGCGTTCGGCTGCACCGGTCATCAGTGCTGCGTAAAGATCGTCCTCAGTAAAAGTCCGCCCGGCGTCAAGGCATTGCTGTTGTTTTTCCCGATAAGCATGATCCAGATAAATCAACATCACCACGCCGGTTTCTGCCGCGACGCCAGCTAGGGCGATAAAGCCGACACCAACCGCCACGCTGACGTTGTAATCCAAAAACCACAGTAACCAGATGCCACCGACCAGTGCAAAGGGTACGGATAACATAACGATAAGCGTCTCGGTCAGACGCCCGAAGTTGAGATAAAGCAACAGGAAAATAATACCGAGCGTTAGCGGCACAACTAATTGCAAGCGCTGTTTGGCTCTCTCCATGTATTCAAACTGGCCGCTCCAGGTAATGTAATAACCCGACGGAAATTTGACCGCTTGCTCCACCACTTTTTTGGCATCTTGGACATAACCATCAATGTCTCGGCCACGCATATCTACATAAATATATGCGGACAACAAGGCATTTTCCGTACGGATAGCCGGTGGGCCTTTGTTCAGGCTTAAATGTGCCAGTTGCCCCAAAGGAATCATGGCACCGCCCGTGACGGGAACGAGCACATGCGTGGCAATGGCTTGTGGACTGTCACGCAGTTCACGCGGGTAACGGATGATAACAGCGAAACGTTCGCGCCCTTCCACCATGGTCGTTACCGTTTCGCCGCCTACCGCCGTGGCAATAATATCTTGCACCTCACCCACCAATAAACCATAACGCGCCAGCGCTTCGTAGTCCGGCGTGATGTTTAAATAAAAACCGCCGGTGATGCGTTCTGCGTAGGCGCTGGTGGTACCGGGAACTGTCTTGACCGCTTGTTCTATCTGTTGCGCCAAACGTTCCATTTCCGCCAGATCCTTGCCGAACAGTTTAATGCCGATGGGGGTACGAATACCGGTTGCCAGCATATCAATTCGATTTTTGATCGGCATAGTCCAGGCGTTGCTGACACCGGGTATTTGCAGCGCCAGATCCATTTCTGCAATCAACTTATCAACCGTCATGCCGGGTCGCCAATCGGCTTCAGGTTTAAGGTTAACCAAGGTTTCCGACATTTCCAACGGCGCTGAATCGGTGGCGGTTAGCGCCCTGCCCGCTTTACCGAATACCGATTCGACTTCGGGAAACTGTTTAATGATGCGATCCTGGGTTTGCAGCAATTCAGCGGCTTTGGTTGGGGACAAACCCGGCAAGGTTTGCGGCATAAACAGCAAAGTACCTTCATTCAGTGTCGGCATAAATTCACCACCCAATTGTGAAGCGGGATACCAGGAAGCAGCCAGCATGAGTAGTGCAAAAACCAGCGTTAGTTTTTTGTAGCGCATGACGGCGGCAATAACCGGGCGATAAATCCAGATCAAAAACCGGTTGATGGGATTACGTTGTTCCGGCAGAATTTTTCCGCGCACAAACAGTGACATCAACACGGGCACCAGCGTTACCGACAACAGCGCCGCACCGGCCATGGCAAAGGTTTTGGTAAAAGCCAGCGGATGAAACAACCGGCCTTCCTGAGCTTCCAGCGCGAACACCGGCAAAAATGAAACGGTGATTATCAACAAACTAAAAAACAACGGCGGGCCGACTTCCTGGCAGGCATTAAGCAATATTTTAGCTCGCGGCAAGCGCCCCGCATCGCGCTCCAGATGCTTGTGGACATTTTCAATCATGACAATGGCGGCGTCCACCATGGCACCGATCGCAATGGCAATACCGCCGAGGCTCATGATGTTGGAATTCATACCCAGCGCCTGCATGACAATAAAAGCAATCAGCAAGCCCACGGGCAGCATTAAAATGGCCACCAACGCACTGCGTAAATGCAGTAAAAATAGAACGCAAACACCGGCCACTATGGCGTTTTCTTCCAACAGGGTATGACGCAAATTATCAATCGCGCGGTGGATCAGTTCGGAACGGTCATAAACCGTTTGCACCATCACGCCTTTGGGCAAACCCGTAGTGATTTCTTGCAGCCGGTCTTTTACGTTACTGATGACCTCCAACGCATTCTGCCCAAAGCGTGCCAGCGCAATACCGGAAACTGCCTCGCCTTCACCATTCCATTCGGTAATGCCGCGCCGCTCATCGGGCACCAGTTCAACACGCGCCACATCTCGCACCAACACCGGAATACCTTTTTCGGCTTTCAATACCAGCCGTTCCAAATCCGCTTTACCGCGCAGATAACCCCGTCCACGCACCATGTATTCAGTTTCTGCCAGCTCAATAACCCGACCGCCAACATCCCGGTTACCGTTACGAATAGCATCACTTAGGGTTTGTAAAGACACCCCGTAAGCTTGCAGCTTGTGGGGATCGACCGTGACCTGATATTGCTGCACAAAACCACCGATACTGGCCACTTCAGCCACGCCTTTGGCTTTGGTCAGTTGGTAACGCACAAACCAGTCTTGCAAGGTTCGTAATTCTGCCAGCGAATAGTCTTTTGCCAGCAGCGCGTATTGATAAACCCAACCCACGCCCGTAGCATCGGGCCCCAATTTAGGCGTCACGCTGGTGGGCAAATTTCCGGTAAGCGTGGTGAGATATTCCAAAACCCGCGAACGCGCCCAATAAATATCGGTGCCGTCCTCAAAAATAATATAAACAAAAGAAGCGCCAAAATAAGAAAAGCCCCGCACGACTTTTGATCGCGGCACGCTCAACATCGCCGTCGTTAGCGGATAAGTCACCTGATCCTCAACAACTTGCGGCGCTTGTCCCGGATATTCCGTGTACACAATCACTTGCGCATCGGACAGATCGGGCAGCGCATCCAGCGGCATTTTTGACAAAGCATAAACCCCGCCAATGACAATAGCCAACGTTGCCAGCAACACCAAAAACACGTTACGCAAAGACCAGGCAATAACATGATTTAACATGATTACCGATCTCCGTGTGTTGGCTCGGTGGGCGTTTGAACCGTATCTGTCCCTTTATCGCCAAAGCCGTCCAGGGCTGATTTAAGATTGCTTTCAGCATCAATCAGGAAATTGGCATGAGTGACCACTTCATCACCGGCTGCCAATCCTTCCAGAACCGCGTAGTAACCGTCAGCGAGTAGTCCCAATTTTACGGGTCGCGCTTCAAACTGTCCCACGCCCCGCTTTAACAACACAACCTGCCGCGTACCGCTGTCAATCACTGCCGAATCAGGAACCGCCAATCGCGCCGGCTTATCGTCCAACGCCGCCAAGGTTAAGCCGCCATATAATCCGGGCTTCAACAAACCTTCCGTGTTGGGTAATTCAACACGCACTTTGACGGTACGGGTTTCCGTTGCCAACGTTGGATAGATAAAGCCGACTTTGCCGCTGAACTGCCGATCCGGATAAGCGTTAATATGCACTTGCACAACCTGCCCCAAGCGCACCCCGGCTATATCCTGCTCAAACACATCCGCCAACAGCCACACCGTGCTTAAATCGGCAATACGAAACAACAATTCACCGGGCATGAAACGCATCCCTTCTTGTGCCGGTTTATCCAGTACCACGCCAGTCAACGGCGACAGCAACGAGAGCGTATCCACCGGCTTTTCCAACGCTTGTAAACGTTGTAATTGTGCCGGAGCAATATCCCAATAATGTAACCGTTGCAACGCATTTTCGGCCAGATTTTTAGCGGTTGCCAGCGCCTGAACGCTACCTTTTTGCAATGCTTGCTGGCCTTGTCTTGCAATCAGATATTCCTGCTGGGCAGTGACCAGTTCGGGGCTGTAGATCTCCAGCAACGGCTGGCCGCGCTTGACGGTTTGCCCGGTTGCATTAACATACAAACGCTGAATCCAGCCTGCAAATTTGGGTGTCACGGCGTGGACGCGCCGTTCGTCGACTTGAATACTGCCCAAGGCGCGAATGCTGTGAGTCAGTGTGCGTTCCATCACGGTTGCCGTTTTTACGCCCAATTTCTGAACTTTTTCAGGACTGATCTGAATCTGCCCAAGCGTAGCCCGTTCGCTTTCGTAAACCGGCAGGTAGTCCATGCCCATTTCATCTTTTTTCGGTACGAGAGATGTATCCGCAGCGCCCATGGGATGCCGATAATACAAAATTTTACCGGATTTTTGAGGAGTCATTGCAGTCGGTTCTTCTGCATAAATCGCCACATAGTCCATCCCCATCTCGTCTTTGGTGGGCGTCGTCGAGGTGACTTGGGGATTCATTGGATGCCGGTAATACAGGGGTTTTCTTTCGCTGACTGCGCTGCCGTTAAGGCTTGGCGGGTTCTCTTGATGGCGTCCCATCCAGAATCCAAGACTTAAGCCCAGTATTAAAATCAACAATAACGGGATAAATTTAGTCATGGCTTAACTCCTCGCCCACTTCAGCAGACAGTTCGGCTAAAATTTGCTGCGTGTTGGTCAAGGCTTGCCAATATTGTGTTTGATACTGAAAAAAGTTAATTTGTGTGCGTAACAAATCGGTAAAATCAGTCTGACTCACTTGATAACCCGCCAGTAGCGAATTAACCGCTTGCTGAGCCTGCGGGATAATTTCATGTTCGAGCAGCAACAGCTTTTCTTTGGTCTGTTGATACTCGGTGGCTTTAGCCGCTATCCCGGCCTGAATTTTATGATGCTCGTCCTGCAGGGAATACTGCTCTTGTAAAAGTTCACTCTTGCGCTGGTCAACGGCTTTAGCTTGCTTCGTGTTGGCATAAATGGGCACGTTCATGCTTAATTGGACATTGGCAAAATCGCTACGCGTCTGCCCTGTCGGGGTATTCTGCCGTATTGCATAACCACCTCCCACCGTAAAGTCCGGGTAGAAATCCTGCTTTGCCAGATCCACCCTGTCTTTTGCAGCACCCAGCATCTTCTGATGTTGGGCGAATAAAGGACGGACTTTCAACGCCTTGTCCTGTAATACAGATTCGATAAGAGTCGGTAATTTGATCGCGGGTTCTACCGGAATTTTTGCGGACGTTTCCACGGTGATATCCAGCAAGGCATTGATTAGGGCGTTTTGAGTGTGGCGTAAACTAACCAACTCCAGTTTTTCACTCTTGAGTTTGGATAATTCAAGTTGAGCCAACAAAACGTCTTGCTGAGCGCCGGTGCCCACTTTATATTTTTCCTGAGCAATATCAATCAACTGTTGGAAGAAATATTCAGTTTCGTCCAGTAAACTCAAAGCCCGATCGTAATAAAATAGCCGCCACCACCCTTGCTTTACTTCGCGCACCAACCGCAAACGCGCTTCATCAACCGAATCAGTGGCGGCCAGCGCTTCCTGCTCGGCGATTTTTTCCCGCAAAGCCAGCTTGCCGGGAAAAGGAATCATCTGACTAACCCCCATTTCCACCATGGTCATGTCTTCATCACGCAGATTGAAACTGCGCGTTGGCAGGTTTAATAAGCCAAAATTGACTGTTGGGTCAGGCAAGGAACCGGCTTGAGAGGGGATTGCCGCCATCGCTTCAGCACGCGCCTTAATCTCTCCCAAACCGGGATTACCCGCCAAAGCACGTTCAATCGCCAAAGGCAGCGTCAGGAAAGTTTCATCGACAGGCTTGGGCTTTGATTCAGCCAAGGCCTCGCCCCAACTCACACGGACTGTGCCGGTTGAACCATGAAGTGACAAGCCGGGCGAGAACATCACCAGCCCAAAAAATACCGCCATCCACACCGAACAAGTACGGCGCAATAACCGGAGACAACCAACAAACATGGGCTTTTTCCTTTTAAATCGGTGACTACCCAGCCGATAGCCAATAGAACGTCGATGACACGGACAAGGGAGGTTTCTTGGTCTTAATTCTGGTGGGACAGCTATAACAAGCAACAGGCGTAGGCCGGAATAAGGCCACCCAAGCCTGTCCTGAGCTTGTCGAAGGGCGTAGCGCGTGGTGGCGTTTCCGGCATATCGTACAGAGTGCCGGAAACGCTTATTCTCGCTTGCGCTCGAAAAGCCTTATTCCGGCCTACGGGGTTTCGGGTACTTAATCTTCACGTTTTTACTTCTTGATTTGGGAGGAAATCAGCTATAACAAACATTAAGTACCAATTATTTACCTACGTACATTGGCAATAATGCTTAGGGTTAACTACGATCGATAAAGTTAACGTAAAAACCGGCCACCACTAATATCAATCAAGGCACCATTAATATGCGATGACATATCACTGGCAAGAAAAAGTACGCTACTGGCGACTTCTTCAGCAAAGGTGTTTCGTCCCAGCGGGGTTTGTTTGCGGTAATTTTCCATCATCTCTTCGGTAGAATGAATTTCATGATGCTGGGTTTCTACCGTTCCAGGCATAACCGAGTTGGTGCGTACTTGGGGCGCGAGTTCTTTGGCCAAGGTATGGGTAAAGACCATAAGACCGCCTTTTGCAGCCGCATAAGAGCCGCCACCGTTAGCGCCGCCCGTTTGTACCGAAAGTGAAAGCACATTGACTATACGACCACTGCCGGTTGCCCGAAGATGAGGAATGGCGTGCTTGGTTAACAAAAAAGCACTGGTGAGGTTAAGATCCAGCGATTTATTCCAGTTTTCAAGCGTACACTCTTCAATTTTGGCTCGCTTAACCAAGCCGCCACTGTTATTGACCAAAATATCCAAACGGCCTGTTTTTGCCACCAGCTTATCAACAATGGCATTGGCTTCATCTTCTTTAGTCAAATCGGCGGGTAATAACATGGCGTTAACATGTAAAGCCGATAATTCATCCAGCAATTTTTCAGCGCCTTCTTTACTGGAATGGTAGTGGATACCAATAAACGCGCCAGCCTGCCCCAAGGCCAATGCCACGGCTCGTCCAATGCCCACTCCAGCGCCGCTAACCAGCGCTGACTTGCCCGTTAAATCTAATTTTTGCTCGGGTATCATGTTGGTATTCCTAAAAATAGGTTCATTTCAATCATAGAACACGGATGACACTGATTTCAACGGATTTTGTTTTTAGTCGAAAAAATACCTTAAGTGATTATAGGTAATATTTTCATGAGATTAAGAAAAGTCCCTTACCCGTGTCTATCAGTCAAATCCGTATTCTATTTTTTAACAACTGAGTCGTTATCTTTAAAGGCTTTTTACTTTTTCCAGAACTTCCTGCGCATGATCGTCCGGTGTTACGCCATAAGCCACGTCAACCAGTGTGCCTTTTTTATCAATGATAAAGGTAGAGCGCAAGATAGCCATACTTTTAACACCATTTTTTTCCCGTTCCCGCCATACGCCATAGCTTTCGCAAAGCTCGCCACCGGTATCCGCCAGTAAATCGATTTTTAAGCCAAATTTGTTTATAAAATCGATATGACTTTCACAAGAGTCTTTGCTGACACCGATAACAACGGTATCGTATTTGCCAAACTCTTCAGCAAGTTGGGTAAAATCATTCGCTTCTATGGTGCAACCCGGCGTGTCGTCTTTAGGATAAAAATATAAAACGACATTTTTTTTATCGGCGTAATCAGACAAGTTAACCAGTTGATTAAGTTGATTGGGTGAACTAAACAGTGGCGCTTTTTGTTGATTTTCCAGCATGGTAATCCCCTTTAAAAAATTGACAGATTATTAAAATAAACGCCGCCTAAACAAACGACTCGACAAGCATCATAATCAGCTAAACGCATAAAGTCCAGATATCCGCTATGCCACTAAAAAAAAGCAGAGGGGGATTTATTTTAAAAATCTCCCCTAACCCCTCTTTTTCAAAGAGGGGGACTGAATAATTACACTGATTTTAATAATGCGGCGGCACTTCATCACTGTTTTCACCGCCGCCACTGCCCTCGACAGACACACTTTTTATACGCTCGTTAAGTAATCTGCATGTTGCTTCCAATCGACCTATTTGTTGCTGTTGCTGACCAACTATTTTATTGAGTTCCTGCAGCAAGTCTTCTTGGTAAGCTGTCTTAATTTCCAGTTCTATTATTCGATTATCATTCATAAGGGTTTTTAAATAACTTTTGAAAATTGATGCTGTTGTTTTTGCGCCAGGTACTTGTCAAAAACCATGCAGATATTGCGTATCAATAAACGACCTGCCGGTAAGACTTGCATACCGGTTGCGGAGACGGTTAACAAACCATCGGCTTGCATGGGTTCCAGTGCCTGAAGTTCTTTGGCAAAATACTCGCTAAAGTTGATGGCAAATTCCCGCTCGATAGTCGCAAAAGTTAAGCCAAAATGGCAGATGGTTTGGGTAATTACAGCGCGGCGTAACTTGTCGTCATCATCCAGTTCAACCCCTTTAAAAACCGGTAATTTGTTTTGGCTGATAAGGCGCTCGTACTCGTCCAATTCTTTAACATTCTGGCTGTACGCATCCCCTACCCGACCGATAGAAGTGATGCCAAAACCTATCAAGTCACAATCCGAATGGGTTGAATAGCCCTGAAAATTTCGGTACAACTTGCCTTCCCGTTGGGCAATAGCCAACTCATCATCCGGTTTAGCAAAGTGATCCATACCGATATAAACGTAACCAGCTTCTGTCAGCTTAAGACCTACCATTTGTAAAATAGCCAACTTAACTTCTGCACTGGGCATGTCGGCATCATTAATTTGCCGTTGGGTTTTAAACCGATTCGGCATGTGGGCATAATTGAATATGGAGAAGCGATCCGGTGCGGCAGCCAGTATGGTGTCCAGAGTTTTGGCAAAGGTGGTGACCGTTTGCAGTGGCAAGCCGTAGATTAAATCAATATTGGTTGAACGAAAACCTTCGGCACGTGCTGCTTCCAACACACTAAAAGTTTGTTCTTCACTTTGAATACGATTGACGGCTTTTTGTACGGCTGGATCAAAATCCTGCAAACCCAGACTGATTCGGTTAAAGCCCAGTTCACGCAATTGTTTAATGGTTTGCGAATGGGTTTCCCTGGGATCAACTTCTATGGAATATTCACCGCTGTCATCATCTTTTAACAAAAAATGCTGACGGGTTACCGCCATTAATTTCTGCATTTGCTCAAAGCTTAAAAAAGTCGGCGTGCCACCGCCCCAATGCAACTGATTGACCACCCGATTGGAGTCAAACAAATCCCCTTGCATGGCAATTTCTTTATACAGATTAACCAGATAAGGTTCTGCATGTTTGCGATTTTTAGTGACGATTTTATTGCAGGCACAATAAAAACACACGGTATCGCAAAAAGGAATATGAAAATACAGCGATAACGGGCCACCGGTCGCATTGGATTTGGCTATGTGTTGGCGATAGTGTTCGTCAGTAAAGCCGTCATGCAATTCCAGTGCTGTTGGATATGAGGTATAGCGAGGACCCGCCTTGTCATAACGATTAATCAGCGCCAGATCGAACTTGAGCGATTGATCCATCATTTAACTGATCCGTTAATGACTATTGCATGATTCTTTTTATCCGCTAAAGTCACCTGGTCAATACTGCCTATTAAATCACCCGGTTGTGACATGGCATTGCCTGACTTTGAAATACGCGCCAGTAATTTAACCTGAGAAAAATTGGATAATTTCATAGTGGGCATCATTGCCATGGTGTCGTTTAAACTGACTGATAACGGCAAATCAGATACCTGTTTACGCACGATGGCCAAGGGCATTTTAGGGCCGGATAGCGCTTGCGCATAAACAAAAACAGTATCGCCGGGACTGGTCGCTTTTAGTAACTCCGGTGCCAAACTGACCTGCACCTCAACAGCAACGCCCGCCACATCCGTGGATTGGGTCGATTCTGGTGTAGAGACGCGATTAATCGCGTCTGTACTGTCAATTTTAGCGTCTGTACTGTCAATTTTAGCCAGTAAGTCTTGTATTTCTTGCAATGCTTCAGAGTTGGGTGGCAGTAACGTTGCCAATTTTTTCCATAACTTGATCGCCGTAGCGGGGTCACCTTGTTGGACTTTTGCCATGCCACCCAGCCACAAGGCATTCATATTGTCCGGTTCCAGTGCCAAGGCTTTAAAGACCAATTCTGAGGGTTTTCCTGCCAGATTTTTATCATTGGCATAAGCAATGGCATCGGCATAAAGCAACATAACTTCAGCTTGATCACCCAACAAACGATAAGCATTGGCAAACGCATCAACCGCTTTAGGAAATTGATCCAAGGCTTTATAAGAACGACCCAACATTAACCAACCTTTAGCGTCATCAGGATTGGCCTTCATCTTTTCGGCCAAACCGCCAACCATTTTGTTGATTTCTGCAAGCTTGAGCGCCTCTGGATCGACCGACATTTCAGCGCTGTGACTGATGGCTTGATAATTACCCAACGTAAAATAAAGTGACCCTGCCAACAAAGGGATACCCAAAGCCAAGACATAAATCACCCACCTGCCCTGACTTTGTGCGGAAGTTACATGGCTTTTTATTTCCAGGTCATCACTCAATGCCTGCTCAAGATCGGCTAACTGCTCCTCATATTGCGCCTGGCTTAAACCACCTGATACTCTGTTTTCTTGAAGCTCTGCCAAACGATGCTGCGCAATGGCAATGTTGCGTTGATCAAGGTCAGCCTCTTGAACCGTTCGTTTACGCCATAACGGCGGCAAGATCAGTAAAAAAGCGATTAATATCAGAACACTGACAATCAGTAAAAATAGCATATTCAAGAGCGGTTACCTTTTTCCAACAAACTGCGAATTTTTTTTTGTTTTTCAACATCCTTTTGCAAGGTTCCGGCGTCAGGATGCAAAATGGCGGCGGCTTTTTTACGCCTGATAAAAACAAATACCGCGATTAAACCCATTAATAAAAAAACCACCGGCGCAATCCAGAGCACACTGGTTTTGCCTTTAAAAGGCGGTTTATATAACACAAAGTCACCGTAGCGATCCGTCATAAACTGAACAATTTCTTCCTTGGATTTTCCCTGTTCCAACATCTCGTAGACTTGCCTGCGCAAATCTGCGGCCAGTTCAGCATTGGAATCACCAATGGTTTGATTTTGACACACCAAACAACGTAATTCCGAAGTCAAAGTCTCGTAGCTTTCTTGCTGCTTGGGATCAGATAATTGCCGATAATCCAGTGCATTACTGCTACCGGACAATATCAACAGAAAAATAAACAATAAACGCTTCATTAAGGTTCCGTTTGTAATTTGGCAATTAAAGGGAGAAAGATTTGCTGCACATCTTCCGCAGTAACCGGCCCGGTATGTTTGTAACGAATCAGCCCTTTTTTATCAATGACAAACGTTTCCGGTACACCGTAAACACCATAGTCTATACCGATGCGACCATCCTGATCCATAATGCTGACGTTATAGGGATTACCCAAGGTATCCAGCCATTTTTGGGCGTCATTAGGATCATCCTTATAATTCAACCCGACAATAACAACCGCTTGTTGCTGCGCCAACTGATTCAATACCGGATGTTCGGCACGACACGACACACACCACGAAGCCCATACATTAAACAACCAGACTTTACCTTTTAACTCGGCCGGCGTTAATTTTTGCTCAGGCGCTTGCAACTTGGGAGCGGAAAAGTTCGGTGCGGGCTTATTAATAAACGGCGAAGGAATTTCACCGGGATTAAGATTTAAACCCAGCGCCAAAAACACCGCCATGATGATGAATAATAATAAGGGGATTATAAATTTAAGCATTATGTTAATTTTTAAGGCATTTTATCTTTTAGTAACGGTTCACACTCAGGCGCTTTATCAAGCAAAGCCAGAATATCTTCTTGAGTGACGGATGCCGATAAATTTTTTAATTTTTTCATATACAGCCATTGTTCACGATTACGCAAACCCTCATGAATAAGCTCTAAATACAGATTTTCCTCAGCACAACCTAATTGTATCGCCACTTGCTTGGCTTGGATATATTCCTGGTCTGGTATTTTTAAAACAACAGTTTGACTCATTTGAAAGACTCCTTAATCACTTCTTGAGGTTGTTTTACAAAAATAGACGGAAACAATAATTCACCTTGTAAAAGGTCTTTTATGTTATGGGTAATAATTGTGCAAGGTTGGGATGTTACCGCTATTTCGATAAGAAAATTATCTTTTTCGTCTTTAAGATTGGGACGCCATAAAAAATGTGGATTAACTTCTTCGGCAACATTGACCAATCCGATTAAAATTTTTTCTATCTCATCAGCGGTATAGATTAAAGCGGAAACCATGTCAGATCTGGTTAACACATCACGGTATTCAGCCAATAGCTTAAAGTGCATGATAATAGGCAATTGTTTTAATACTGCCTTTCGCAACAAGAAATGACTCGCACCTTGTTTTGAGCGTAACGCTGAAATAATGATGCACGTATCAAGCAAATATTTCATTGAATATTTTTCAATGTGTTACTGACTTAGCGACACGATAACGCTTGTCACAAGCCGCGCACAAACCACCGACAGCCATAAATACCGCGCCCATCCAGATCCAGCGAATGAAGGCTTTGTAATAAATCCGTAAACTCCACGCACCTTCATTACCCAGAGGCTCGCCGATAGCCACAAACAAATCCCTGGACAATCCGGCATCAATCGCCGCTTCCGTCATGGGCATGGTTTGCACCTGATAAACGCGTTTTTGTGGTTCCAGTTGAGCCACCTGCTTGCCTTCATGACTGACGGTTACAAATGCCTGTTGAGCCACATAGTTGGGGCCTTTGGTTTGGGTAACACCTTTAAACTCAAAAATATAACCAGACATATCGATAGTTTCACTGGGTGCCATACGCACATCTTTTTCAACACTGTAAACGCTGGTTAAAGTGATTCCGGTCACAAAGACGGCAATCCCTAAATGCGCGATGGTCATGCCATAAAAACCGGCGGGTATTGTTTGCAGTCGTTGCCATGAAAAGCCTTTAGCGCCCAAGCGATCAATAAAAGACAGCACGGTAACGGCAACCGTCCACAATGCCAGCGTTAAGCCCAACGCCGCACCCCAGGAATAAAAAGGCATCAGCACAGGCAGCAACAAACCGCCCGCGACACAAGCGGCAATAATCCAGCGCACCCGCAAAGCCAACTGACTGATGGAATCTTTTTTCCAGCGTAATAACATGCCAAAGCCAACGGCAACAGACAGTGGAGCCATTAAGGGAATAAACACGGCATTAAAATACGGAGGGCCGACAGAAATCTTGCCTAAGCCCAAGGCATCAATCACCAAAGGATATAAGGTGCCCAGCAAAATACTGGCGGCCGTGACTACCAGCAGAACGTTATTGAGTAAAATTGCCGATTCTCGGGAGACCAGTTCAAACGTTGCACTGCTTTTAACGGTAGGCGCTCTGACGGCATACAGCAATAACGAACCGCCGACCACGACCGCTAAAAATACCAGAATAAACAGACCGCGTGCCGGATCACTGGCAAAAGCATGAACCGACGTTAATACGCCAGAACGCACTAAAAAAGTACCTAACAAGCTTAATGAAAAAGCAAAAATCGCCAGTAAAACCGTCCATGTTTTAAAAACACCGCGTTTTTCAGTAGCGGCTAGTGAATGTATTAAAGCCGTTCCTACCAACCAAGGCATAAACGAAGCATTTTCTACCGGATCCCAAAACCACCAACCGCCCCAGCCTAATTCGTAATAAGCCCACCAACTACCCAAGGCAATACCCAATGTTAAAAACATCCAGGCCATGTTGGTCCACGGTCTTGACCACCTTGCCCAAGCGGCGTCCAATCGACCTTCAAGTAAAGCGGCAATGGCAAAAGCAAAGGCCACGGAAAAACCGACATAACCCATATACAGCATGGGTGGATGGATTGCCAAACCGGGATCTTGCAATAAAGGATTTAAGTCCCGTCCTTCCAAAGGCGCAGGAAAAAGACGTTCAAACGGATTGGAAGTGAGCAATAAAAACAGGATAAAGCCGATTGAAACCAGCCCCATGACACCCAACACTCGGGCCAAGGTAGCGTCTGGAATGCTTTTGCTAAATTGCGCGACCAAACCGGTCCATATCGTGAGTACCAAACCCCACAATAACAATGAGCCTTCATGTGCGCCCCATACGCCTGAAATTAAATACAGGACAGGCAATGAAGTATTGGAGTTGGTGGCGATGTATTTGACCGAAAAATCATGCGTCAAACAGCTATAAGTCAGGCAACCATAAGATAAGGCCATAAACAATAGTTGTCCGAACGCGGCAGGCCGGGCAACGGCAACCCATCCCGCCTGACTGCGAAACGCGCCAATAATCGGCAAAGTGCCCAGCACCAGCGCCATACACAAAGCGAGTATCAGTGAAAAATGTCCCAATTCTGCAATCATTGTTGTTGACCCTTAAGCTCTCTATCCATAACTATATTTTCAATTTTCACGTTTTATTTTAATTGGCTCGATCACTTATCTGCATAAGCTTGGCTTGAGTGCTTTCAAGAATAAAATCCCTTAAAAAAATACTGGCTTTTAATATTTCGACACCGATTAATTCACCATCAGCATTAAGCTCAGCAGTAATATTAGGACTTAATTCAACGCTTGCCACTTCATCTTCATCCGTCATAGTTAAATGAATAACATCTTGCTCCGGAAAATAAGTCATTTTTGGATTATTCATACGTTAATCTGCCTGTAGTTAACCTAAATTTAATTTGCTGTCGTGTAGTTGTATGAATAGTGACAGGCGTTATCTCTGTTTCACTTTCTTCATAAGGAATCATCACCCATTTACCACCCTGTTCACCAACCACTATCAAGCGGTGAGTTTCAATATCAAAATACCGTTCTTGAGAATAACGAAGAATGTTTTCAATCTGGATTAAATCAAAGCCACGAAGCTCAGCTCTATACTTAAGATAACCGGTAAAAATACACGCTTTATCAGACATTGTTTTGATAGTACTCTTTATTCATCCTTCACGGACTTAGGCTGGTTTTTTAAACTGTCTTTCACTTCCGGCGGCATATAATTTTCATCATGTTTGGCTAATACTTCCTCGGCAATAAAAACACCCTGTGTATTTAGCTTGCCATGAGCAACGATACCTTGCCCTTCCCTGAATAAATCCGGCAAAATTCCCGTGTATTCAACAGTCACTTCTTTGCTAAAGTCAGTTAACTTAAAGCGCACCATCATTCCGTCACCGGGTCTTTCAACACTGCCTTTAATCACCATTCCACCCAAGCGAAACAAGGTATCTTTGGGCGCTTTATGATCTACAACATCGGTTGTTGAAAAAAAGTACATCAAATTTTCATTAAAGGACTTTAAAGCGAATGCCGTAGCTATGCCGGCACCCAGCACCATCAAAACTATAAGCGTTAATCGTTGTTTTCTGGCTGGTTTCATAAAGGCTTACCGTTTTTTCTTTAACGCATTCACAAAAAACTGTTTGCGCTGGATTACCGGGATAATAATATTCGCAAGCAGAACCACCAAAGTAAGGCCATAAGAAGTCCAAACGTATAAACCATAACCCCCCATGGCAAAAAATTCTTGCAGACTCATTGTTTGTTCTCCAACACCATCGCTTTAACCCACTGCGAATTACGCTCCCTTTGGAGCAGTTCGACACGCACCCGCTGTATCAAGGCAATCAGATAATACATTTTAAATGATAAGGCCATTAACAATAGCGGAATTAGCATACTGACATGAATGGACGGCTTATCCATTTTGGTTACCGTAGGGCCTTGGTGCAGCGTGTTCCACCACTCAACAGAATAATGAATAACCGGAATATTAACCACACCGACCAACGCCAATATAGCCACGGCTTTAGAGGCAACACGTTTGTCGTCAATCGCACCGTAAAGCCCGATAACGCCCAGATACAAAAACAACAAGATCAATTCAGACGTCAAGCGGGCATCCCAAACCCACCAGGTTCCCCACATGGGCTTTCCCCATAAGGAACCGGTAAATAAAGCGATAAACGTAAAACTGGCACCGATGGGTGCGCTACTGATAGCGACTATTTCAGCCAATTTAATGCGCCAAATTAGGCCAATCGCACCTGCAATCGCCATCACCATATAAATAAACAACGACATCCAGGCACTGGGAACATGAATATAGATGATGCGATAACTATCACCCTGCTGATAATCAGCCGGAGCCAAATACAAGCCACCGTAAAGTCCTGCGGCAGTCAACAACAGAAAAATAACCACCAGCCACGGCATTACACGTGCCGTAAACGCGTAAAAATGCGGGGGTGATGCCATACGATGAAAGAAGCGACCTACGAAATCTGGAACTAAAAACATAAGAATTTTATTAAAGGTAAATTCGATAGTGGGAAAGACAAATCCATTTGCACCAGTTGACTGACTACACGGCTCCTAATTGCTTATTCTACGAGATATACGCTACACGGTCAAAGTATTGCCTTAACTGCAGCCATTCAGAGCATTCCTTAAAAATAATTGGCATCCCCTACGTGCTTTATT
>JBAXTQ010000052.1:0-17979 GCA_037130115.1 Methylococcaceae bacterium | reverse complement strand
GACGCGATAAATCGCGTCTCTACGGTGACGATACCTGTATATTGCTGCTCATGTGTGGTTAATAGGCTATTCATTGTTCATAGTTTAAGGTGTGTTCTGCACTCATCATTTACCACCGACATGCCAGCGACTTTTATGTAACGATGTCCGTGTGTTGTAGGGGCAATCTCTTGCGGTTGCCCTGTTAACATCGTGGCATTAAAGGGCAGGCGTAAAGCCCGCGCCTACGAAAATTTTTGGCTGTTTCCCAAGACACAGATACTTTGATTTGTCGGGTTACGCTGTCGCGTAACCTACACGACTAACGTTGCAAATTACGACGCGCACAGTAAAGGTAGAAAATTTTCTACCCCTACAACCTATCGTTATTCTTTCTGGGTTCACCGTGATTGTTCATAGCCAAAAGTGTCCAGCCTTAAGTTGATAGCCGAAAAACCAAAGCAAAATCTTCGTGTCTTCGTGGTGAAATGTCTTAACTTGATGCCTGAGCTTTACGACGTTATCAATCCAGCTTGTAAATTGGGGTCGCGGCTATGCGGGCATCAATTTGTTTTAATAGTGCTTGATAAACGTCGCTATCAACAGACTGGTAGCGTTGTTTAAATTCTGCTTCGTTCATGTGTTCGGGCAGGTCGGTCGGGTCGGGCATAAAATCACTGTAATCTTTGATGGCCGACATGGCTTTTTGAAGCTTGCGTGCATTTTCGGGTGACGAGGTCGCCAGTTCACCAAAGCGGGTGCCGGCTTTGTCAGCAGCCAAATCAATAAAACTAAAACCACTGCCGCCTTGTGCGTCACTCAATTCCTTTTCTTCACCCACCACTTTAGCGACCTGACCATTAACAGAGGCGGTAATGGCCGCAGAGCCGATGAAATGCTGGGCAAGATCGGTTCTTTTGTATAAAAAAGTCGAGTAGCGTTTTTCTGCCGATAGTTTGGCTACGGGAACAGACAGAAATTTTTTGGTTTCTTTTCTGTTAACGTAATTGTTAACCGCGATAATGGCTATTTTGTTTTCTTCAATGGCATTTTCCAAGGTAGAGCGTTGCAGTGCCAGTGCAAATACCGGCTTTAATAACTCGGCCAGTGACAAGCGCCAAGCGGGGTCGTGTCGCGTTATGATTTCATCCAGTTTTTGCTGATAAATTTCAATATTGGGATTGTCATTCGTTTGCGTTAAAAAATTTCGCGCCTGAATAAAGCTGTCCATGCTGGAGTAATAACTAATGGTTATTTTTTCAGGGTCAATGGTAACGGTTTTGATAGGGCGGGTTGCCAGAATAAAATAATCATTTAAGGAAGTATGGTGAATAATATTGTCGATAACAAAGGCGGCAAATTTTGCCGGGAGTAATAATTCTCCGGCTTTAAATTTGGTCAGGCTGGGTAAGTTGCTGTGGTCATCATTGCCCAATCTAAAGCTAATGTTTAAATAGTGCCCTAATCTATTTTTGGGGAGCGTCATGGTGACTGTGAAGCGTAATACCTCGTTTCTTATTTCAATGTTGACCGCACTTTTTCGGTAGCGATTTAACAAATAATTAGCGGCAAGATTAAGGTCGGCTTCGGTTAGCTCAATGGTGCTGATTTCGTCAGGTTTGGTTTTAGCGCCTTCATACAAGATTTTTTTTGCCCTGGCAATATCATCACGGGTCAGCGTCCAGCCCACGGCAATATCAGGTTGATCGCTGACGCCAAAAAGAACCAACAAGGCGCACAACATCACCACCGTACCGGGCAAAACCAAAAAAATGCGAAACAGGGTTTTCATAAACGAGCACTTAGGCAAAATCGAGTTTAAACCCGGCCGCCTTAAGATAATCCGCTTCCAGGATTAAATCAGTATGCGTCAGAGGGGAGCGGGTAAGCCACGTATTGGGGAACCGTAAGTAAATTCTGGATTTTATAATGGCTATTTTAAAGTCAGGTAGCGCCTGTTCATTGCGGTTGCGGTGGAGCAATACGGCCAGTCGCAAGACCACCGTCAGGTAAGGTGCACAGACATTAAAGGGGGCCGGTAAGTCGTTAAAAATAGTCTGTGAAAATTTGCGTCGATGTGAGCGTATGATCAACGCCAACAAAATCTGATCCTGGGTAGAAAAACCTGCCAAATCACCGTTTTCAATAATATAAGCACTGTGTTTATGGTACTGGCTATGCGCAATATCAATGCCGATTTCGTGCAAGTCAGCGGCCCAGTCTAAAAATTGCCCACAATTTTCGTCGATAGACCAGCTACAGTTATCGCTTAATTGTTTTAATATGACATGGATGGTTTGTTTAATGCGTGCGGCGTGTTTTTTATCGGTACGATAGCGCTCGGCGACCGACTGAACCGTTGCCGAACGCATGTCATGATTATAAATTCGACCCAATAAATCCTGGATAAGACCTTCTCTTAAAGCGCCATCAGCCACTGTCATTTGCTGAATGCCCAAGCTTTTAAAAGTGGCATAAACTATCGCTACGCCACCGGGAAATACCGGCAGGCGCTCTGGATCAAGTTCGGGCAAGTTAAGTTCGTTGACATGGGTGCACTGGTTAAGATGCGCAACCAGCTTTTCCAGTCCTTGCCAAGTAATGCCGTTATTACTCCAGCCGGTTGCTTGCAGAACTTTAGCGATGGAACGCAAGCTGCCGGAGGCACCAATGGCCTCATCCCAATTGTTGTGTTCAAATTTTCTCTGGAAGGGCTCCAGTTTTTGTTCGGCAAACAAGGTGGCCTGATTAAAGGCATTTTTGGATAAGCGCCCTTCTTTAAAAAAAGCATTGCTAACCGAGACGCAGCCCATATTAAGGCTTTCTTTGTCTTTGGGCGTTTCACCGGTGCCGATAATGTATTCGGTACTGCCACCGCCAATATCCATCACCAGACGCATGTTGGCATTGCTGCTAAGGCTGTACGCCACGCCCAGGTAGATCAAGCGGGCTTCCTCTATCCCTGAAATAATATGGATGGGATGACCCAGCGCCTGTTCGGCTTTAATCAGAAACTGTCCGGCATTCTTAGCGGTGCGCAGGGTATTGGTGCCGACAATGCGTACGCTGCCCAAGGGGAAATGACGGATTCTTTGTCCAAACCGTTCCAGGCAGGCAAGCGCCCTGTTTTGAGTGCTCTCATCCAGTATATTGTCGGCATCCAGTCCGGATGCCAGTCTGACCATTTCCCTCAGGCGGTCAATGGTTTGTGGTGTGCCCTCGTTCAGGCTGCAAACGATCATGTGAAAGCTGTTGGAGCCCAAGTCTACGGCTGCAACGATTTCTGGGGGTTTGATAGGCAACGTGTTATCCAGTTTTGTCTGCGAAGCGTGTTAATATCTGTTAAAATCACACGGTTTTTTGCGGCCTGTTTGAGCTTTTTATCAGGCCGGTAAGCTGTCTAATTTAACTTATTTAAGGGCTCCCGTTAAGTGTTAGTTTTAATATGAATGCATTATCTATTCGTAACCTTCGAAAAACCTACAATAATGGCTTTGAAGCCTTAAAAGGTATCAATCTTAATGTTGAAGAAGGTGATTTTTTTGCCTTGCTGGGGCCTAACGGTGCCGGTAAATCAACGGCAATCGGTATTATCAGTTCACTGGTTAATGAGTCGAGTGGTTCGGTCAGTATCTTTGGCCATGATTTAAAAACCGATCGCGCACGCGCTAAAAGTTGCTTGGGACTGGTGCCGCAAGAGGTTAACTTTAATCAATTTGATACTGTCAAAAGTATTGTCATTAATCAGGCGGGCTATTACGGTTTGCCACGTAAACTGGCGCTGCAAAGAACCGAATACTGTCTTAAGCAGATGGATTTGTGGGATAAGCGTGACACGGTTTCCAGGCGTTTATCGGGCGGTATGAAGCGCCGGGTCATGATTGCCCGTGCCATGGTACATGCACCCAAGTTGTTGATTCTTGATGAACCAACGGCGGGTGTTGATATAGAAATTCGCCGGGCCATGTGGAAAATGATGGAAACGGTTAATCAAGAGGGTACGACTATTATTTTAACCACGCATTATCTGGAAGAAGCTGAAAGTCTGTGCCGCAATATCGCCATCATTGATCAGGGACTGATCGTCGAGCACTCGGACATGGCCAGTTTGCTGGCAAGGCTGCATATCGATCATTTTGTTCTGGATCTCGCCGAGCCTTTGGGGCAGGTGCCGGTGATCGCAGGTTATCAGATTGAAGGGGTAACCGATAAGGTGCTTAACGTGGCCGTGCCCAAAGAAATGGGGCTTAATCAATTGTTCAGCCAGTTAAGCGCCCTTAATATTAAAGTGATTAGCCTAAAGAACAAGAGTAACCGCCTGGAACAATTATTCATGGATTTAGTAGAATCAAAACCCGCAGGGACTGAATAATGAATTATTCCATTGCCTTAAAAACGCTGATAACCAAAGAGGTTTTTCGTTTTATCCGTATCTGGCCGCAAACATTATTGCCGCCGGCGATTACTACCGCCCTGTATTTTTTAATTTTTGGCAAGTTGATTGGCGACCGCATTGGCACCATTAACGGCGCAAGCTACATGGATTATATCGTTCCGGGCATTATTCTGATGTCGGTTATCAGTCATTCTTATGCCAATGTGGTCTCGTCTTTTTATTCAACCAAGTTTCAGCGCAATATTGAAGAATTGCTGGTTGCGCCCGTACCTAATTGGGTGATATTGGGTGGCTATGTCAGTGGCGGCATTATTCGCGGCTTATTGGTCGGCTTGGTGGTGGCGTTAATCTCGCTTTTATTTGCAGATATTGCCGTTAAAAATATGCTGATTACGTTATCCATTGTGTTGCTGACTGCGACCGTCTTTGCTTTGGCGGGCTTTATTAATGCGGTGCTTGCGGAAAGTTTTGACGATATTTCCATTATCCCCAACTTTGTATTAACGCCATTAAGTTATCTGGGAGGCGTTTTTTATTCAGTCGAGATGCTGCCCGGTGTTTGGCAAATGATTTCCAAGGGTAATCCCATTTTGTATATGATCAATGCTTTTAGATACGGATTGATCGGCGTGACGGATGTTAACATTCAGTTAGCCTATCTGATTACCGGTGGATTTATCGCCGTTTTGACGCTGTTTAGCCTGTTTTTACTGCATAAAGGCATTGGCATTAAAAATTAATGGAGTGCCGGCTTTTGGCTTTAAGCTAATTTTTTCAGACAAATGCTTTGCAAATCGTTATCATAAGCCGTTTTTGACTAACTCAATAAGGTTTTACTATGCAAGTTGCTGACAATACGGCTGTTTCTATTCACTACACCCTGACTAATGATGAAGGCGAGGTACTTGATAGTTCAATAGGTGATGACGCGTTGGTTTTTCTACAGGGCAGCGGCAATATTATTTCCGGTCTGGAAAAAGCGATGGTTGGTAAAGTGGCCGGTGACAAGTTCAATGTGCGCATTGCCGCTGAAGAAGCCTATGGCGAACTGATGGAAGATATGATTCAGGTTATTTCACGCGATATGTTTGAAGGCGTTGATGACATTGAAGTCGGTATGCAGTTTCATGCGGATGTTAGTTTCGGTACCGGCGTAGTCACCGTGGTGAGTATTGATGAGGAAAATGTGACTATTGACGGCAATCATCCGTTAGCCGGTGTTGCCTTAACCTTTGATGTCGAAGTGATTGATGTGAGAGCCGCCACTGAAGAAGAAGCGACTCATGGTCATATCCACGGTGCCGGTTGCCACCATTAATCCTGGAAAATAAATTCGTCTCTGACGTTTTCGTTAGTCGCGACGTAGGCGTCGCTCCCACGGTGAGAGCGACGCCTACGTCGCGATTATAGATCGGCATCATTCAGCACGAAGTGGTAGGGTGCGCATCGCGCACCTAAAATAGCATCCACTAAACGGTTTTATTTGCACCAAAATCTATTATTGTTTTCTATCGGGTACCTATTGGGTTTATTTCTCTGGCATCGGAAATGGTGCGCGATGCGCACCTCGACTGCAAATCCTGACCGGCATCATTCAGCACGAAAGACACAACGCTTTTCTTCGTGTCTTCGTGGTGAATATCTTTTAAGTGTCGTGTGTGACCAAGCCGTTATCCCTGAACATCCAACATTTTTAGTATTTCCTCGCGAATCAGATTTTGTTTGTTCATGTCGTTAATCGGTTTCAGCTGTTGATCGGTGATGTAAAACATATCTTCAGCGCGACTGCCTATGGTGGTTATTTTTGCACTGAGCAGGTTAACCTGCTGTTTGATAAAAGCGCGGCCTATTTTTGATAAAAGCCCCGCGTGATCGGTGGTGATAAGTTCTATGACGGTATGCCTGTTTAAGGGATCTGTCAGAAACTTGATGCTGGTACGGATAGGGAAATGCAGGGCTTGTCTTGATTTTGATTGGCGATGGATATTTACGTGGCCTTTTACTTCGCCTTGCAACAGATTAATGCGGAGTGACGAGCAAATATGCGCTGCCCTGTATAATTCATTGATGGGTTCTCCTGACTGCTCAAGTACCTGGAAACTGTTAAGCACATAATTGTCCTGAGTGGTCATGATTCTGGCATCAAGAATGGTCAGTCCCAATTGGTCAAGGGTGGCGGTGCTGATTGAAAAAATAGGCCCTTTGTCTTTGGTATAAATAAACACTTCTGCACTGCCGTGCTGGGTTTGCTGGCGCAGTAACACCAACGGCAGATCCTCTTCTATGGAGGAAGCAATGGCCATCGTGTGCCAAGCGATTTCATCGGCTGAATAGCGCAAAAAATAATCATCGTTGGTATGTTGCCAGGCGTTATCAATGATTTCTTCCAATATTCCGCGCTCAAGAAGTTCTTCTTTGGCTTCCTGTTTATTTTCCCGCAAGCGGTCAGCAAGTGCAGCCGGGTTTTGAAGCCCTTTGTATAGGGCGTTGTGAGTGGCTAAATAAAGTTCTTTAAGTAACGAGTCTTTCCAGGCGTTCCAGAGCTCAGGGTTGGTTGCGCGGATATCAGCGACGGTTAATAAATATAAGTGATTAAGATATTCAATACTGCCGACGGTTTGAGCAAATTCATGAATAACATCCGGGTCGCTGATGTCTTTTCGCTGTGCGGTCATGGACATAATCAAATGACTCTTAACCAGCCAAGTGATTAGTTTGGTGTCATGCGCGGTAAGGTCGTGTTGAATACAAAATTGTCGGGCGATGTCTTCGCCTATGGCGGAATGATCGCCATTACGGCCTTTGGCAATGTCGTGAAAAAGAGCGGCAATATATAAGATTTCCGGTTTTGCAATCAACAGGAAAACGGAATTGCAGAGCGGGAATTCATCAATGTGTTCTTCCAGTGCAAATCGACGTAAGTTACGGATAACAAATAGCGTATGTTCATCTACGGTATAGATATGAAACAAGTCATATTGCATCCGCGCTACGATGTTGGCAAAACTGGGCAAATAGGCCGCTAATACGCCGTATCGATTCATGCGCCTTAACTCGTGAGTCAGTCCGCGCGGATTGCGAAAGATTTCTATAAACAAGTGGTTGGCGGCTTTATTCTCCCGAAACCCGGTATCGATCAAATGCAGGTTTTTCCGGATTAAACGAATAGTCGTAGCCCTAATACCTAGCAGTGACGGGTTTAATTGCAGGAGTAAAAAAACTTCCAGCATAGCCAGTGGATGTTGTTCGAATATCGATTCGTTTACCGCTTGCAGATAACCATTGATGGCGATAAATTTATCGTTAATAGGCGTTATTTTGCAAGTGGTCTCGCCGGTTACAAAGCGTTCATTAAATAATTGCAGCAACATTTCATTGAGTCGTTCAAGTCCTTGCACGGTTTTAAAATAAAACTGCATAAACTGTTCAACATCCTCATTATACTGTTGATGCTCGGTGCTAAAGCCAAATTGTTGGGCAAGATCACGTTGGTAATCAAAAATAAGCCGGTCTTCTGCGCGGTCAGTCAACAAATGCAGCGCATAACGAATTCGCCACAATACATCGCGTGCGGAAATAAGTTCTGCATATTCGGACTCAGGTAAAAAGCCGTATTTAATCAACTCTTTGAGTGTTGATGAATTGTAATGACGCTTAAAAACCCAGGCAATGACCTGCATATCCCGCAAGCCGCCGGGGCCTTCTTTGATATTGGGTTCAAGGTTATAAGCGGTGTCGTGGAATTTGGCATAACGCAGGCGCTGCTCTTCCATTTTGGCGACAAAAAATTGATCCGACGGCCAAATTTTATCCGGCGTGATGCGTAGCTTAAGCGCTTCATAAAGCGCGGCGTTACCGGCAATCAGGCTGATTTCCATCAGACTGGTCATGATCGTCTGATCGTTAAGTGCCGCTGTAACACATTCATTGACAGTGCGGACGCTATGACCGGGTTTTAAGCCAATATCCCAGAGGAACGTAAACAGGGTTGCCAGTGCTTCCTCGTAAGGTGCCGTGTCGTCAGAATCCAACAGAATGATAATGTCGATATCAGAATGAGGAAATAACTCTCTTCTGCCAAAGCCGCCGACGGCGCACAGGCTTAATTGCTCTGCGTAGGGGCCGAGAAAATGCAGCCAACAGCAATTTAAAATAAGATCAATGAAGTCTGATTTCTCTGTAAGCAGGCTTGCAACTGATTGATGTGGGTCAAATTTTAGTGTTAATTCGATGTTTTTTTGTTTTATCAGATGCTTAAATTGCAACAGGCTATCGGGTTTTGCAAAAAGTGTGGCGTTGATGTATTTATCTAAAGTGATCACAATTCCTCTTTACGCAATGTCAGGATTTCATAACCATCAGTAGTGACTAAAATGGTGTGTTCAAATTGCGCAGACAGACTGCGGTCTTTGGTGACGGCCGTCCAGCCATCCGGTAATACTTTAACGTCCCGTTTGCCCAGATTAATCATGGGCTCAATGGTTATTATCATGCCCGCTGCAAGCACCACGCCTTCACCGGCCTTGCCGTAATGCAGCACTTGCGGTTCTTCATGAAAATATTTACCGATGCCATGGCCGCAAAAGTCCCTCACTACCGAGTAACGATTACTTTCGGCGTGCTTTTGTATGGCCTGGCCAATATCGCCCAAAGTAGCGCCGGCTTTAACCTGTTCGATGCCCAGAAACAGGGACTCTTGGGTTATTTTAATCAGGCGCTTGGCGTGTTGGCTGACTTCGCCTATGCAGAACATTTTACTGGTATCGCCATGGTAGTCATCTTTAATCACGGTAATATCAATATTTACAATGTCACCCGACTTAAGTTTCTTATCGCAGGGAATGCCGTGACAAACCGTCTGATTAATCGAGGTACAGATTGATTTTGGAAAGCCGTGATAATTGAGCGGTGCCGGAATGGCATTTTGCACATCAACAATGTAATCGTGACAGAGTTTATCGAGTTGATCGGTGGTTACCCCCGCAACAACGTAGGGTTCAATCATTTCCAACACTTCGGCAGCCAGTTTTCCGGCGATACGCATTTTTTCAATTTCACTGGGGGATTTTATGGTGATGCTCATGGGCGCTTTTAAGTGTTCCGTGCAGTAAGTTTGAGGTGTGGGAGGTATGGGTTTATACCTTGTACCTGTAATACTTGTAATTTTAACAGAGGTTTGCTTGTTGTAAAAAGTAAATTATGGTATAAAGTGAAGTTCATTTTTGTAAAAAATACTCACGCTTATCGTCACGTTTGGTAGGGTGCCAACTTTATTTGATAAAGTGGGTTACCGGACGGGATAGGCGGAGGCATAACCCAACCGGAATAAAATATTCCGATTTTAAAACTTAGGAGAATTAAATGGCAGCAGTATCCATGCGTCAAATGCTTGAAGCGGGTGTTCACTTTGGACATCAAACTCGTTATTGGAATCCAAAAATGGCAACTTACCTGTTTGGATCACGTAACAAAATCCATATCATTGATTTGGAAAAGACGCTTCCAATGTTCAATGACGCTATGAATTATCTGAGTCAAATGACGGCAAACAAAGGCACTATCTTGTTTGTCGGCACTAAAAAAGCAGCGCGTAAAGTAGTTGCAGAAGAAGCGACCCGTTGCGGTATGCCTTATGTTAATCATCGCTGGTTAGGCGGCATGATGACCAACTTCAAAACCATTAAGAAATCGATTAATCGTCTTAAGGAATTAGAGGCAATGAAAGCTGACGGTACGCTTTATCAACGTTTCGGAAAGAAAGAAGCGTTAGGTATGGAACGTGAGCTTGAAAAGCTGGAACGGAGTCTGGGCGGCATCAAGGATATGAAGGGCGTTCCTGACGTGATTTTTGTATTGGATGTCGGTTATGAAAAAAATGCCATCAGCGAAGCAAAAAAATTAGGTATTCCAGTCGTTGGTATTGTTGATTCCAACAATTCACCTGAACTGATTGATTATGTCATTCCAGGTAACGACGATTCAATTCGTGCCGTTAAATTGTACTGTGAAAGCGTTTCTGCCATTGTGCTGGACGCAAAAACAGCCGGTTTGGGCTTGTCAGCCAAGGCTGATGATTTTGTTGAAGAAGCGGCGGCAGAATAACTAATAGTTAGCCTTATGCAGGTTTCCTGCAAAGGTAAAAATTAGATTAGGCCAAAAAACGCCTCCTTACGGGGGCGTTTTTATAGTGACGATATATTAAGGAAACACAAAAATGAGTATTACAATCAATGCAGTGATGGTTAAGGAGCTGCGCGAAAGAACAGGTTCCGGCATGATGGAATGCAAAAGAGCGTTAGTTGAAGCCAATGGTGATATGGAATTGGCCATTGAAAACATGCGTAAATCCGGATTGGCCAAGGCTGACAAAAAATCAGGCCGTATTGCGGCTGAAGGTATTATCGGCGTTAAAGTCAGTGATAATGGCAAAGCGGTCGCCATTGTTGATATTAACTGCGAAACTGATTTTGTTGCCAAAGCAGATGATTTCGTCAATTTTGTTAATAGCGTAACGGTTGCTTTATTAAATGCCGACCATATTGACACTGAAGAAAAATTGCTGGCAATGCCTTTGGAAGATGGCGTTACTGTTGATGAAATGCGTCGTGGCTTGATTTCAACGCTGGGCGAAAATATTACTATCAGACGTTTTGAAAGATTTGAAACGGCTGAAGGCGGCACTGCCTGTTATTTACATGGCAGTAAAATTGGTGTGATTATTGAATTGGCAGCAGCCGATCAAGAATTAGGCAAAGACATTGCCATGCACATTGCAGCCAGCAAGCCAAATTATGTTTCTGAAGAGCAAGTGCCTGCTGAAACCATTGAAAAAGAAAAAGAAATTTTCCGGGCTTTATCTGCTGAAAGCGGCAAGCCTGCGGACATCATTGAAAAAATGATTGCCGGTCAGATCAGGAAGTATCTGGCAGAAGTGACTTTATTGGGTCAGCCTTTTATTAAAGACGACAAAATGACTATTGCTCAATTGGTATCATCAAAAGGTAACCAAGCACTGCGTTTTATTCGCTTTGAAGTGGGTGAAGGCATAGAGAAAAAAGAAGAAAACTTTGCTGAAGAAGTAATGGCACAAGTTAGAGGAAATTAAGTTTACGGGTGTTGGCGTGCCATTGTTTGGCGCTCCAACACCGGTGATTATGATCGTTGGGTTATATGTTAACCCAACTCAACCTACAAAACTGACCCCAATACTATTATGACTAAACCGATTTGCCAGAGAATTTTACTTAAGTTAAGCGGTGAGGCTTTAATGAGTCAGGCAGGCGGCAGTATTGACGCCGATATTGTTAAGCGACTGGCCACTGAAATTAAAGAATTATGTGATGTGGGTATTCAGGTTGGTTTGGTTATTGGCGGCGGCAATATATTGCGCGGCGCTGAAAAAGCGGCTGAAGGTCTGGATCGGGTCACCAGCGATCAAATGGGTATGTTGGCTACGGTCATCAATGCCTTGGCTATGCAGGATTCATTAGAATCTATCGGTCAGCAGGTACGGGTGATGTCCGCACTTAAAATCAACCAGGTCTGTGAGGACTACATTCGCCGTCGAGCGGTCAGGCACCTGGAAAAAGGTCGTGTAGTTGTTTTTGCCGCCGGTACCGGCAATCCTTTTTTTACCACCGATTCGGCTGCCAGCCTTAGAGCCATTGAAATTAATGCCGATCTGATGATTAAGGCGACTAAAGTTAAGGGCGTGTATTCGGCTGATCCTGAAAAAGTTAAAGATGCTGTATTTTATCCACGCTTAACCTATGACGAAGCACTGGATCAACGTCTTAATGTCATGGATACCACCGCTTTGGTTTTATGCCGTGACAATAATGTACCGATGCGAGTGATGAATATTTTTGAGCAAGGTGCGGTGATGAGATTAATGATGGGCGAAGAGATTGGCTCTCTTATTGAACGAGGAACAGAGTTATGATTAGTGACATTCAACAGGATGCTGCAACCCGCATGGGTAAAAGTATTGACGCGTTAAAGCATGAGTTCTCAAAAATCAGGACAGGCAGGGCGCACCCCAGTTTGCTGGAGCAAATTAGTGTGTCTTATTACGGTACGGATTCTGCATTATCGCAGGTTGCCAATATTGCCGTTGAAGATGCGCGTACGCTAACCATCACGCCTTGGGAAAAAGGCATGGTACAGGCGATTGAAAAAGCCATTTTAAAATCAGATTTGGGTTTGAATCCGTCCACCAATGGTATGACTATTCGTATTCCCTTGCCGGCACTGACGGAAGAGCGTCGTCGCAGTCTGGTTAAAGTCGTTAAGCATGAGTCTGAAAATGGACGGGTTGCGATCAGAAATATTCGCCGTGATGCCAATTCAGAAATAAATAAAGCCTTAAAAGAAAAGATGATTTCTGAAGACGAGGCGCGTGCCGCTGAAGAAAAAATCCAAAAGTTAACTGACCAGTATGTCAAGGAAGTTGAAAAGTTACTGGAAGTAAAAGAAGCCGATTTATTATCAATTTAATATAGGACATAATAATGCCTGCTGATGATAGTAATAATCGGGAATCTGACAGCAATAATCCTCGTCACATTGCCATTATCATGGATGGTAATGGTCGATGGGCGCAAAAACGCTTTATGCCCAGAGCGGTTGGCCATCAGGCCGGGGTTAAAGCCGTCAGAAAAATTGTCGAGTATTGCGTTACCAATAAGGTTGAAGTCTTGACCTTGTTTGCTTTTAGTAGTGAAAACTGGCGCAGGCCTGCAGCTGAAGTTTCATTGTTGATGGCGCTTTTTATGGCAACCCTGCAACGGGAAATCAACAAACTGGATCGTAATAATATCCGCTTGCGGTTTATTGGTGACAGAACTGAATTTTCAGACAAGTTGCAACAAAAAATGGCCGAAGGCGAGGCGCAAACTGAAAATAACACCGCTATGACACTGATTGTGGCAGCCAATTATGGCGGTCACTGGGATATGTGTCAGGCTTTCCAGCAAGTCGCAGCAAAAATAGCGGCTGGAGAATTGCAAAATCAGGTGATTAGTGAGCAACTTATCAGCGAGCATTTGTCAACGACCGGCCTGCCGGATCCTGACCTGTTTATAAGAACCGGTGGCGAACAACGGGTCAGCAACTTTATGTTGTGGCAATTAGCCTATGCAGAAATGTATTTTACAACAACGCTCTGGCCTGATTTTGACCAGAATTCACTTGAAGATGCTATCAAGAGCTTTAAAAGCCGGCAACGGCGCTTTGGTCACACCAGTGAGCAAGTTCTTAATAAAGCAGTCACTCTATAACTTCACTATTCAATAGCCTACAAAAATGTTACTAAAGCGAATTATAACGGCATTAGTCCTTGCTTCCCTGATTGCACTGGCAGTGTTTACATTGCCAACGGAAAGTTTTTCATTTAATTTTTCCTTAGTGATTGGTCTGATCACTCTGTTAGGTGCCTGGGAATGGACTAACCTTGTCGGCGTTACCTCGCCGATTAAGCGGGTATTATTTTTGTTGGCATTGATTCTGCCAATGTCAGGTCTTCATTTTTGGACCCAAATTCTTGAATTGATTGCTCAAGCCACTGATTGGCCTGATGTCAGAGACTATTCCGGTGCGCTGGAATGGCTGGTTATACCGCCGGTATTATTTTGGATATTGGTGATGATATTAATCAGAAACGCACCTACGGGAATGTTAAATCTGAAAATGAAAACCCGTTATAAGGTTTTCATCGGCTGGTTCGTTTTATTATTTGCATGGATGTTTTTATCCCGGTTAAGAGCTTTTTATGGCCCGGAAATGACCATGTATTTTCTGGTCTTGATTTGGGCAGCGGATATTTCGGCTTATTTTACCGGCAAAAAATGGGGTACAACTAAGTTGGCTCCTGAAATTAGTCCGGGTAAAACAGTGGCTGGAATGATTGGTGCATTAAGCGTGGGCGCTATTTTTGCAGCAAGTTTCATCGGTTATTATGGCTATCAAGACGGCTTTATATGGGCCAGGCTATTTGATTTTGTATTGTTGTCGGTATTGACAGTGTTGATTTCGATTTATGGCGACCTGTTTATCAGCGTGGTAAAACGTCAGTGCGGAGCTAAAGATAGCGGCACATTATTACCGGGACACGGTGGTGTTTTGGATAGAATAGACAGTCTGATTGCCGCTGTTCCATTTTTTTATGCCGGTATCGTACTGATTGGGCTTGATTTATGAAAGGCTTATGCATACTCGGCGCGACCGGCTCAATTGGCGTTAGTACCTTAGATGTAGCCGCCAGACATGCCGATCTTTATAAGGTGGTCGCTTTAACCGCCAATAACAATATTGATTTGCTGTATGAACAATGTTTGGTACATCAGCCGGAATATGTCGTCGTTGTTGATGAAAACAAAGCGTTGGCATTTGCCGAAAAGCTAAAAAACTCACCCGTTTCAGCGATTAAAGTGCTGTCAGGTGCAAAGTCACTGGAGTTTGTTGCCACTCTGGATAATGTTGATTCAGTGATGGCTGCCATTGTCGGTGCAGCGGGATTGTTGCCCAGTCTGGCTGCGGCAAAGGCCGGTAAAATAATTTTATTGGCCAATAAAGAAGCGTTGGTGATGTCCGGCGATATCTTTATGCAAGCGGTTGCCGAATCGGGTGCGCAATTGTTGCCTATTGATAGTGAGCATAATGCCATCTTTCAATGTATGCCTGCCGGCTATAAATCCGGTATGCATGCCAAACAAGCCAGACGCATTTTATTAACCGCTTCAGGCGGGCCGTTTCGTGAAATGCCATTGGATCAACTGGCTAATGTAACACCTGATCAAGCCGTAGCCCATCCTAATTGGGATATGGGCAGAAAGATTTCAGTTGATTCTGCAACCATGATGAATAAAGGCTTGGAGATGATCGAAGCCTGTATTTTATTCGCCATGACACCGGATCAAATACAGGTTGTGATTCATCCCCAAAGCATTATTCACTCGATGGTTGATTATGTTGATGGCACGGTGCTGGCTCAAATGGGCAACCCGGATATGCGTGTTCCCATTGCTTACTCAATGGCCTGGCCGGAACGTTTTGATTCGGGCGTTGAACCGTTGAATATTTTTGATGTTCGACGCATGGATTTTGAAGAGCCCAATCTGGAGCGCTTTCCCTGTTTACGTCTTGCTTATGAAGCCATTAACAAGGGCGGAATTATCCCGACTGTTTTAAATGCGGCCAATGAAATAGCGGTGGAAGCATTCCTGAACGAGCAGGTACGTTTTACCGACATTCCCGTTATAATCGAGCGCTGTATGGAACAGTTTGAAGCCAAACCAGCCAGTACGCTAGAGATTATACTGGCAGCAGATCAACAGGCCCGATTGGTATCCCAACAAATTATTAGCGGGCTTACTCATTAATGGATGTATTGCATACGCTGTTTTATTTCGTCATTGCCATTGGTATTCTGGTTTCAATTCATGAATTCGGGCATTTTTGGGTGGCGCGTAAAGTCGGCGTAAAAGTACTTCGATTTTCTGTTGGTTTTGGCAAGGTTTTATGGTCTTACCAGAAAACCCCCGAGTCGACAGAGTATGTATTATCAGCCATTCCGTTGGGCGGCTATGTCAAAATGGTTGATGAGCGGGAAGGCGAAGTTAAACCGGAAGATCTGGCTTTTTCTTTTAACCGGCAATCTTTGTCGGGTAGAACGGCAATTGTTGCGGCAGGCCCTATTTTTAATCTGCTGCTGGCGGTCGCCTTGTTTTGGAGTGTGTTGGTTATTGGTGAAACCGGCATAAAACCCATACTTGGCGAAATCGGGCAGGGCACCTTGGCCGCGACTGCGGGTTTTGCAGAAGGTGATCAGATTGTTTCAGTTAATGACAAGTTGACACCGACCTGGACTGAAGCCATGGGTGCAATAATAGCCTCGGCAATGGATGGTGATCAGGGTATTAAGGTTGCCGTAAAAAACAGCGATGAACAGGAAGCGGTCAGGACACTAAAGATTGCCGAAAGTGACGCCCAAAATCCGGATGCCTTGTATGGAAAATTGGGCTTTAAGCCGTGGTCTCCCAAATTAAAACCGGTTATAGGCAAGGTGCTTCCCGATAGCGCCGCCTTAACTGCGGGCTTGCGCCAAGGTGATTTGATTATCAGTGCTGATGGCACGGTTATGAATGACTGGATGCAATGGGTAGACACCGTAAAAACCCACCCCGGTGTTGCTATCAAACTACTGATAGAGCGTGATGGCGTTCAGATGCCCCTCACGATTACCCCCAAAAGTGTGCCGGTTGAGCAGAAAACAGAAGGCAAGATTGGTGCGTCCGTTTTTGTTCCGGAAGATCTGATAAAGTCAGTCAGTATTGAATATTCACTGTCACCACTAAAAGCCATACCGGTTGCCTTTGAAACGACCTGGTATTATGCTGCGTCAACATTGAAAATGATGGGCAAAATGCTGATTGGCAGAGCCTCCGTAGAAAATCTGAGCGGCCCTATCAGTATCGCGCAGTATGCCGGACAATCAGCAGAAATGGGTCTGGTGCATTTCTTAAAATTTATGGCGCTGGTTAGCGTGAGTTTAGGGGTGTTAAATTTACTGCCGGTGCCTGTGCTGGATGGTGGACATTTGCTGTTTTTTGGCTTGGAGGCCATTAAAGGCAAACCGGTTTCAGAAAAAATACAAACCTTTTTTCAGCAAGTTGGCATCGCTTTACTCATGTCGTTAATGGCATTGGCGATGGTTCTTGATGTTCAACGTCTATTTAATTAATAAATCCCACGCTTTTTAGCCTTTAAAAATCCAATCCAGTAAACACGAGAATACTATGAGAAAAGTTATTAAGATTGCCGCGTTATCATTATTGGGTCTGACATTATCTACCGCTAATGCGGATGAAACTGCCATCAGGCAATCAATGACCCAGTCAATGCCCACCATGAAAATTGATTCCGTAAAGCAGTCAGAAATTAAAGGGCTTTATGAGGTTGCCGTGGGTGCCAATACATTTTATGTTTCCGAGGATGGAAAGTATTTAATACAAGGTCACTTGGTTGATGTGGCTGCCCGCAAAGATTTAACGGAAGAGAAATTAAATAATACCCGAAAACTGGCGCTTGAAAAAATGGGCCAAGCCAAAATGATCGTGTTTAAACCCAAAATTTCTAAATATACCGTTTCAATTTTTACCGATATAGATTGCGGCTACTGTCGTAAACTCCATTCGGAAATGGATCAGTATTTGGCGCAAGGCATTACCATTCAATACTTGTTTTTCCCAAGATCAGGTAAAGGCACCGAGTCCTACACCAAAGCCATCTCGGTTTGGTGCGCTGATGATCGCAATGCCGCCTTAACCGCCGCGAAAAAAGATCAAAAAGTACCGACTAAAACCTGTGACAACCCCATTGATCAACACATGCAGTTAGCCGAGGAGTTTAAGGTAAACGGAACGCCCATGATTGTCTCTGAAAGCGGCACTATCTATCCCGGTTATTTACCCGCCAAACAATTAGTTGAAGCACTGGAAAACGAAAAAAATCCGCAGTAAATTGATGGGGGCAAAGTCAATCGAGTCTGACCCAATGCCATTAAGTTAAGCATACAACTGGAGTAAAACCGCTTTAGCTGTTTTTAC
>JBAXTQ010000051.1:0-18432 GCA_037130115.1 Methylococcaceae bacterium | reverse complement strand
TTTTATACCGATGGACAATCGTTTTATACCGATGGACAATCGTTTTATACCGATGAAAAATCATTGTATACCGATGAAAAATCATTGTATACCGATGGACAATCATTTTATACCGATGGACAATCATTGTTTATCGGTGACCAGTCTTTGTTAAGTGCGGGTCAATCATCATAGGTTATTGATTTAATTAAATGCTTGTCTGTAATTTTTTAATCAACCAGTAGGAGCTTACATATTATGGCTACTTTACCTTTTATGCCCAATTCTGATGACGACAAAGCTGATCTGTTAGAGCATATTGCTACTAATTTGCCTCGTTATGCCGATCTTTTGGAGATTAGTCCGCAAAGGTTGGAGGCATTAAAAGCAGATGCGGTCTGTTTTCGCTATACGCTGCATGGTATGGGTGTGGCGCAGGCTTATTCTCAGTCTTGTACAAACTTTAAGAATCTGCAACGTGATGGCGGTACGGGTAATGCCGGTTGGCCAACAATGCCTATATTGCCTGAGCCAGCTCCACCGGCTGTTCAGCCCGGCATTATTCCAAGGCTTGCAGCGTTGGCAAAAGATATTAAAAATCATAAAAATTATACCCCGAGTATAGGTCAAGATTTATGGCTGATAGGTTCTGGGAAGGTTGTTGATACCAGTATCTGGAAGCCGATTTTAAGCGTTTATAGTGAAGCTGGACATCCGGTGATTGAATGGGCTAAAGGCGGTGCCAGTGCGCTGGAAATTTGGACGGATAGAGGTGATGGCAATAATTTTGTTTTTCTTGCTGTTAATATGGAGCCGAATTCAACGGATCTATCTCCGCTTCCTGCAACGGGTGCGCTATGGAAATATAAGGCCATTTATCGTTTACACGATCAGCAAGTGGGACAGTGGAGCGATGTGATTAGTGTTGCGGTGGGTATTTAGGTTTATGGGGGAGGCTTTATGCTTTTCGGGTGGCGTTGTAAGCGCTGCCCGAGCCGAGCTATTAATTTAATCTAAAAATATTTTTATGGCACCCATTTGCAGGTGTGTCGTATAGCGTGCTGCTATCAACTTTTCGATATAGGCAAAAAATTCGCTGTAGCATTCCAGGAATGCTTTACCATTTATGTACAAAACAATATATTCGTATTCCAGATGAATGTTTTCCATAAAGGGTGCTGATACACTGCTTCTGCTCTGGCTTATCTGAAAATTTATATGATCCTTTTCTTCTGCAAATTTAATTAAGTCAGCAGCGCTCTGTTTTGTTTTAATGTCTTGATAAAGAGGATCGCAATAGGTTTTTAGATGATCTTCGTCATAAATATCATTAAAAAAATCTTTTAAAAATTCATTGAGGCTATCAGGGGCTAATAATTCATCTTTAATGGTAAAAACATAACCATTATTTTCTTCCTGTAAATTAAATAAGTTGGATTTTATAGGGGTTTGCTTTTCAAAATCCGTTATAAAGTCATCAAATTGTTTGTAATATCGGGTAATTTTATTTTTTTCTCTTTCCGGACACGTAATCGTTGTGCACAAGCCAATTTTAATGAATTGTCCCATTTGTTTTCCCCTTTAAGTTGTTGTGCGCATTGCGCACTTTATTTTTACTGTATTTAATGGCCGATCAAGGCTGGGTCTTTTATAGATCTGTATTGATTAATAATTTCTTATTCTCTGCTGTGAGTCGTCGTGGCTAAGCCATCCATGGCCACTGGATTCCGGCAGTCCATGCCGGAATGACGGCTCTACAACGTATGTTAATATTAACTTATCATGGGGCACGCTTAGGGCACTGCCCACAGTTAAGCATTGTAGGAGCTAGCCATGCTCGCGATGAAGAAGCTAAAACTAAGGAATGTGCATGAAATAATTTCGATAACTTCGGCATCTTGCTCCCTCTCCCTCTGTGAGAGGGCTGGGGTGAGGGAATATAAATGATCAAGTTATTTCATGCGCGTTCCTAAGCATTGCAGCCAAAATATCGCGGGCATGGCCCGCTCCTACAATGTCTTGATAATATTTTCAGCCAAGCCGGTGACTTCGGCTATGGTGGTGATATCAATGCCTTTATCCAGCATGTTTAAGGCAATAGCTTTAGATGCCTTATGCATGCCTTGTTCCAAACCTTGCTCAAGTCCTTGCTCTCGGCCTTGTTCAAGCCCCTGTTCAAGCCCCTGCTCTCGTCCTCTTTCAAGACCTATTTCTTCTGCTGAAGCTATTTTGCTTTCTATATCGGCTAGTGATTGCATGCGTATTTCATAGACCAGGCGCTCTTCTTCATCAAACATTCTATCGACGGCGGTGATGGCTTTTACAATAGCCGGGTCAACGGCCAGTTCTTCCGGGACATGATTTTTATCGAGATTATGGGCTTTGGTTAAAAAAGTGCTCCAACGATCCAGGGCGGTGCTTATCTGATTTTGTTGTTTGGTAAATTTTCTAAGTTCTACGTAGTGCAGTTCAAATATGTCGTGGAGTTTATCGGCTTTACCGGTGGCGGTGTTAATGATTTTGTAGCAATTATGGACTTCGTTACGGTCGCGTATAAAGTTAAAATCAAGGATGTTGATGCTGATGGTTTTTTTCAGCTCTTTGTACATCTTGCCTTCGCTGAGTTGGTCGGTAACCAGTTTTGCCCAGTAGTAGATGGCGCGTTTATCAAAGTTATGATCTTCGCCGATTTGCATTTCTACGTTAAACCACCGGCCATTTTCACAGGTGGCTTTGATATCAAGGATGGATATTTTACCGGCCCGGTAATCGGCGAGGTTGTAGGGGTTTTTTAATTCCACTTCAACCACTTGATCTTGTTCAGAGATAATGGAGTTGATCAGCGATATTAAAAGATCTTTATTTTCTTCGCTGCCAAACAGTTTTTTAAAAGCGAAATCGACACGGGGGTTTATTTTGCACATGGGGTTATTTAATGGGTAGGTGAAAATTTGGCTTGATTATAGGGCCTACGGGACTTTCCGGGAACGCCGAGCCTCAGCTCGGCACGAGATGTTGTTGATTGTTGGTGACTACGCCGAGCTGGGGCTCAGCGTTCCCGGAATCAATAGGCCGGTTTTATTTATTTGTCCCTGTTTAAATTGATAACCATTTACTGGTTACCAAGCCCCCGCTTCGCGTACTTAATTTAAAGGGGCTCTTAGCAGGCTGCTTTTTATTTTTCGTGATTAATCCCGGCAAGTTGTTGGTTTAGCCACTCAGTAAAATCACTAATGGTTGTCCAGTCAAATATTGCTTCTGCCATGTCTTCCAGCTTTTCAACAGATAATGATTGTAATTGCTTAAAGGTTGTGTCGAGTTCGGGGTGAATGCCAAATTTTCGTCTTATTAATCGTGTCACTAAAGAAATACATTCTTCTAGACGACCTTCTTGTTTTAATATTTGTGCCAGTCCCATGATTTCAACTTCTTCGTTTAGGTAATGTGTGCGGAATTTACTGGTTTGTACTGATTACCAAGCTACTTGCTTTTTTGTTGATTAATCCCGGCAAGTTGTTGGTTTAGCCACTCAGTAAAATTACTAATGGTTGTCCAGTCAAGTATTGCTTCTGCCATGTCTTCCAGCTTTTCAACAGATAATGATTGTAATTGTTCAAGGGTTGTATCGAGTTCGGGGTGAATGCCAAATTTTCGTCTTATTAATCGTGTCACTAAAGAAATACATTCTTCTTGACGCCCTTCGAGGCGACCTTCTTGACGCCCTTCTTGACGACCTTCTTGACGCCCTTCTTGACGCCCTTCTTGTTTTAATATTTGTGCCAGTCCCATGATTTCACCTTCTTCGTTTAGGTAATGTGTGCGGAATTCATTTATTTCTTGTTCGCTAAGGTTCGCATAAAAATCAATAAAGTCAATATATTTACGTTGTTTGTTGGGGTTAGGTTCTATTTGCAGCAAGCCTAATTGCGCTGCCAAGTATATTTGCAGCCGCTCTTGTTTTGGGTAGTGCATGTTGGGCAAGTTTAGCCGGGCAATGATATTGTCGCTGTCTTTGTAATCGTGGGCTGATAAGCGTTTTAAATCGCAAGCTAAATAACGAAAATCTAAATAAGTGTGTCTATCGCCACCCAAGTGTAAGCTTGTTTTTCGTGTGCCGGCGTTTAAAAATATAACCACAGGGATAACCCGATCAGTTCCCATCAATTCTGCCAGATCCAAACAGTAATGCGCCAGTCGATGAATTGAAAAACGATAGCTTTGGGTTTCTTCTTCGATGACAAAGACAATGGCTTCGCGTTTGCCATCGGGCCATTCTACCAATAATGGAACATCGAGTTCACGGAAGCGATCACCTAAGCGATCTTTTAATTGTTCCTGACGTATTGGAATAATTCGCGCTTGATTTAAATCATCACCGGTTTCTTCTTGAGCAAAAAAAGCCAAGGCTTCGCGTGGATAATCCAGAATCAGGTTTTTAAAGTTTTGGTCATGCGGGTTCATGTTGCTTCAAAAAGAGTCATGTCAAGGATAATGAAAGTGCTTGGGCAGCACGCAGAAAATACCCCCAGGATAGGCCTAGTTCCCACGCTCCAGCGTGGGAATTCATCCTGCAACGCTCCAGCGTTGCGTGACGCGGGAGCGTCACTGCCGGCATTCCCACGCCGGAGCGTGGGAACGATAGGATGGGGTTATTTATTGCGAGTTACCTTGCATTTTGTATAGAGTGCGATAGTTTTATTTCATGCAGGTTCTTTGACGGGTTTGTTGGCACGTAGCAAACGGGCAATGAGATTGGCTGAAAAAACGGCAAATAGTGCGCCGCAGATGTCTGCCAGCAAGTCCAGTAGATCAGCTTGGCGACCGGGAACAAGCATTTGGAATGCTTCATCGATAATGCCGAACAAAGTAACCATCAGTAGTGGGGCTGAAAGTAACGGGATTGTTGGTGTCGGGTTAAGTTTGAAGGCTAGTGCGCAAGCCAGCAGGCCTAAGCCACTAAAGGCTATAAAATGCGCGACTTTGTCAAGGTGTGGTGCTTCGCCTAATAGGGGTAATGGCGGCCCTGATGATTCGATTAACGTTGCAATTATCCAACCGATGATAAGCAGGCAGATAAAAAAGACGGGTTTGAAGTTGTTTGACTGAGTCATTTTTTAATCGCGTTAATGGTTGGGAGTGCGCATGAAATAACTTCGGCATCTTGCTACCTCTCCCACCGGGAGAGGGCTGGGGTGAGGGGATATAAATGGTCAAGTTATTTCATGCACGTTTCTTAGTAGGCTTGTTTACTTATAAAGCCTTTAAAAATGGTCATAAATACTATTTTTATATCCAGCCAGAGTGACCATTGTTTAATGTATTCCAGGTCGTAATGGATTCGGGCTTCCATTTTGTCCAGGGTGTCGGTTTCACCACGGCAACCATTGATTTGGGCATGTCCGGTGATGCCGGGTTTAACTTTATGACGCAGCATGTAGCCCTCTATCTGTTTTCGATAGTATTCGTTATGGGCTATGGCGTGAGGGCGTGGCCCCACTACGGACATGGTGCCTTGCACGACGTTTAAAAACTGGGGTAATTCATCCAGAGAGGTTTTACGTAAAAACGCACCGAAGGGCGTAATGCGCATATCATTCTGGGTGGCCTGTATTACGTTATCGCCATTTTCGCAAACGCTCATGGAGCGAAATTTCCATACGGCTATGCGTTCACCTTTTACACCATAGCGCTGTTGTTTAAAGATGATGGGGCCCCGGGATGTGAGTTTGACAGTCAGGGCGATAGCCAGCATGGGAATGGCGATGAGAGGCAATATAAACAGGCACAGTAGCAGGTCTTCAAGACGTTTTGCGACGCCGTTAACGGCATTAAATGGCGTGTCAAAAACGCTGACGACGGGTATGCCTTGTACATTGCTCCATTTGGACTGAATCAGGTTAAACATAAAAAAGTCGGGTACGATGTTAACTGAAACGGTGCTGTCGGCCAGTTGTTGAACAAGCTGATTGATACGTTTTTCTGCACATAAGGGCAAAGTGATGTAGATATGGTCAATTTCACCTCGTTTTGCTTTTTCAAGCAGTTGTTCAAAGCTACCCTTTAAATTGCCAATTTGTGAGTGATCCAGGCGTCGGTCTTCGGCTTCAGTACGGTCATCAAAAAAGCCAATAAAATTATAACCTAACCAGGGCATGTCCGATAAGGCAGTGTGAAGTCTAAGTCCTAATGAGTTGGCACCCAGTATGGCGTAAAATCGTGTGTTAAAGCCATGTCTTCTTAAATAAGATAAGGAGGCTCGTTGTATCGTATGAGTCAGGATGATGCTGGTTGGGGCAAGTGGAATCCATAATTCTATGGCTTGTAATGAATAATTGTATTCAGTGCCATAGAGATAGACGCCACTGATAACTAAGGTAAAGGCTCCCAGCCACGAAAAAAATATCCTTAGCGACTCATCGAACAGGGATGATCCGCGCCAGTTTTGATAAAGATCATTGTTTTCAGCTAAAATACCAAAAGTTGCGGTGGCTATAAGGCTAGGCAGAAAGTATTCACGATCCAGGGGGATGTCGTATACTATCAATGATACATATAACGAAGCCATAATAAAAGCAAGGTCAATAGTGCGAGCCAAGACCTGTAATTTGGAATGGTGTGGTTGAACAAATCCTTTGGGACGCGCTGAGTTCATGGGTTGGGTAGGTAATAGGTTGGGCTTTGGTAGAGTTTACTACTCGGGAATGGGTTTTGTATCAATATTATTAATTTTAGTTTGATAAAAAACGTTTAAACACGTTGAATGCTATTTGAAATGCAGTTTTTGAAATAAAAATGTTGAAGGTATTAGACTAAAAAAGCGTGTGCTTGTAAATCTAAATTATTTTTATGGCATTTAGATAAAGCAAGATATTGTAGTGGCGTTCAACTGACGTTTTTAGTTGATAACCTTGATTGATTAAAACAGGTGATAGTGTCGATAAGCTTGGGAAGGGCGACCAGTGGGTCGCCCGGGTAGCTCTGCTAGAATACTTTAGCCCTTTCTTGCTTCTACCGCTTGCATCAATGGGGTCGCACTACAAATAAAACGTTATTGATTTATTTAAAATCCGTAACGGTTAGCGTATGCAGTATGCAGTAATTTTTGCGTGTTGGTAGAGGCAAGGTAAGTCAATTAGATGTTCTTGATTAACTTAAGGCTGTGAGTACTTGGCGGGAGGTGGTGTTGTTAATTACGTCTGCCGTTTTTACCTGTAGCGGGTTCTTCAAATTTAACTTTTAAAGGTTTTCCGCAATATAAATTGCCGTCAAGGGCTGCTATAGCCGCTCGGGCTTCGTGACCTTCCATTCCGATAAAGCCGAAACCTCTACATTTACCGCTAAAGATATCGGAAACAAGTTGAATGGAGCGGACTTTGCCGTATTCTGAAAATAAAGCTTGAACAGAAGCCTCAGTGGCCTCGCTAGGTAAGTTTCCTACAAAAAGTCGTTTCAAAAGACATATCCTAAATTCAGGGGGTGAGTTGATATTGACCGGATAAACCGGCTATGCCACAACTCCGCCTGGTTATTTAGGCGGAGTTGTGTGTCGAAAAGTAGCCTCAGCTTACGCTGCTGATACGTTTGAAGCTTGTGGGCCTTTGGCGCCTGATTCTACTTCGTATTTGACGGCTTGGCCTTCAGCCAATGTGCGATAGCCACCGTCGCTTGCGATTGCAGAAAAATGTACGAATACATCTGCACTACCATCGCTAGGTGAAATAAAACCAAAACCTTTAGACTCGTTAAACCACTTAACAGTACCTGTTGCCATGAAACTTCCTCAATAAATGAATGTAAATATGTTTGTTGCAAATTAGACCGGGCACAAAAAGGAAAATAACATAAGGAATTTCTGAGAAGTGCTGATTAACATGCAAAATTTATTAAATAGAAGTCCCGCATTAAGCGCGTAGTACTATCCACTAAGGATTGCGCATGAAATAACTTAGGCATCTTGCTCCCTCTCCCTCCGGGAGAGGGTTGGGGTGAGGGGATATAAATGGTCAAGTTATTTCATGCATGCTCCTAACTTGGTTATTATAGTTGCTAATCCTTGGTTTAGCCATTTAAAATTTAGGAAAGGTAACGACTCAGTCGATGCTTTTTATGATCATAGCGCACGGATGATGCTGATTGGACGGGTTTTAACGAATGTTATTTTATTTTTATATGGCTTGCAGTTATTGTTGCGGATTTGTGAGCGTTCAGCGCATAACTGTAGGAGCGGGCCATGCCCGCGATATTTTGGCTGCAATGCTTGGTTTTAGCTTCTTCATCGCGGGCATGGCCCGCTCCTACAATGCTTAACTTAACGGCATTGAGGTTGGCTCCTACGGGTTAAGTCGCTGCGGGTTTCTAAATTTATTAGCGTTCAGCAGCCGGCTTTTATTTCCAGATGCTGACAATATTGGTAAAGTCATCTGTCCAGGGTTTCATGTCAAAATATAAGGGCATTTTTTGCCAGTTACCAAGACGGCTTAGGCTGAGCGGTGTTAATGTTTCCGGATTTTTTGCCATCACGACCCAGTCTGTTGCAACCACCAACGGTAAATCTTGCTGAGGTTTAAACTCTTGTATCAGTGCCGAGAAATGTAAATGCTCGGCATGAATGGATAAAACTTTCTTTAAGGACAGATGGCGATTGGTGATATGAAAAGCCAGAATGCCATTGGGCTTTAATTTTTTAAAATAAAGCGCCAGTGCTTCTTCCGTTAGTAAATGGGTGGGGACAGAATCCGAGCTAAACGCATCCATAACTAATAAATCAAATTTTTGATCCGGTTCTTTTTCCAGTGACAAACGGGCGTCACCCAAGCTCATCGTAGTGTTGTATGAGCAGCGTTTAAGGTAACTAAAGTAGTCAGGATTACTGGCAATGTCGATAACCAGCGGATCGATTTCGTACAATGTCCAGTGTTGTTGCTCTTTGGCATAACAGGCTAAAGCGCCGGCACCCAAGCCAACTATGCCAATATTCCAGTTTTGATTGGTGTTGTCGTATTCTTTAAACAATTGTCCCATTGGGCCGGGGCGACTGTAATAAGTTAACGGTATTTTGGCCAGATTTTCAGGCAGGCGTTGTGCGCCGTGTTTGGTGGTGCCATGAAAGAGTTCATGATATTTTTCAGGCTGATTTTGTTCATCAGTCAAGACACTTTCCCGTACGGCAAGGACGCCAAAAAACGAGCGTTCCTGATAGAGGGTATGTGATGACAGGCCGTGTACGCCCAGCGCTAAAAAAATAATCGCGCCGGTTAATAAAGCAAAAGCAACCGGTTTGGCCCTGAAGAAATAGGTTGCAACGGTTAGGGCAATCAAGCTGATGATAATGACATCAAAATACGGGAGTAAATCGTTAACGCGCGTATACAGAATCAAGCCGGTAATAATGAGCAGGGCAGGGGGTATTATTTGGAGTAGCAGGCCTTTTTTAAACGCGCCTTTTGAGCCCGGACGCAGTAATAAAGCGGCAACAATCATAAGGGGATATTCGTAAATGCCGTTAAAAATAAAAGGCGCTACAAACGTGTTAAACATGCCGCCCAACATGCCTGCAAACGACATAATCAGATAAAAAGTGGTTAAATATTGGGTATGGGGTCGATTTTTTGCCAATTCGCCATGACAGACCATGACGGCAAAGAAAAAAGCCAGCAAGTGCAAGGCCAAATAGGCCCAGTAGGGCAGGTCGGCCGGGTTGATGAAGGCGTAAGCGATAAACGGCAATAATACGATGGGCTGTAGTTTGACCATGACCGGATGTATTTTGTCATTCCAATTGGAAAATACGATCACAAACGACAGTAAATAGAGGGTTAACGGAATAATCCATAATAACGGCACGGAGGCAATGTCGGTGCTGATAAAATTCGTTAGCCCCAAAAGCAAACTGGAGGGCACAAAAGCCAAAGCCATCCAGTGCAATTTGCGATAAAGACCCAGTGGCTCTTCTTCGGGTATGCTGTCTTGTTCAATGGCTTTATTTTGTTGTGTTTTCCAAAGTACAAAAGCGCAACCGGCGATAAGCAGGCAGAGCATCAGATAACCGATGCTCCAGTAAACTTTTTGATTAGCCAGGCCGATAGTCGGTTCAAGTAAAAAAGGATAACTGAGTAAGGCAATCAAGCTGCCGGTGTTACTGGCGGCGTAGAGATAATAAGGGTCATGGCTGGTGTGATGGCCAATATTGGCAAACCATTTTTGTACCAGCGGTGCCGTGGTTGATACCACGAAAAAAGGCAGGCCGATAGCCAGAAATAATGTCCACAGCAGCCAGAGTGTTGGATTGCTGTCAGTAGGTGGGGCGATATTTTCTGGCAAAGCTAAAGGTAGCGCCAGAAAGCTGACCAAAATGATGACGGTATGTATTTGGATTTGACGATGTTGACCAAAGCGCGTGGAAATAGTGTGCGCATAAAGATAACCCAGAAACAAAATACTTTGGTAAAACACCATGCAGGTGTTCCAAACCGCTGGAGAGCCGCCCAATAAGGGTAATAACAGCTTTCCGAACAAGGGTTGCAGAACAAACATCAGCGACGCACTGGTAAATAAGGTGCCGGCAAATAATATTATCAGGGATAAGCTGCGGTCGGTTTTTGCTTCTGAAAGGTTGCTCATTATTTTTAGTGTCGCCTTTTAGGCTTGTTATTTTAAGGCGCTAATAATAAAGCATTTGCTGCGGTAGGGGGGATTTGAATGTGATTTTTTGCAAAACGGACGGGTTATAGTACCGTAGGGTGGGCCATTGCGCACCTTTTCGGAGGATTGGCTCGGTTAGCCGCCGTCGCCAATATTTTCCCACACAGTGTTGTCAGCGTTTTCCAGTTGATGCAGTTTGTCAGTAGTTATTTGCTGTTGGCTGCGTAACGCTTCGAGTTCTTGAGCAACGTTAGTACCTGCCTGTCGGGATTTTATGACCAACTCATCAATTTGGGCGCTGTGTTCAATAAGTTCAGTTAGCAGTCTTTGCCGGTATGCATCTGTTGTTTTCATGCGTTAATCCTTAGGGCTTGTGGTAATCGTAAATCTTAAAAGCTTTTCACCACGAAGACACGAAGGACACGAAGAAAAAGCGTTGTGTCTTGGTAACGTGAGTGGCGGCTTTTCAAATTCCGTCATGTTTCAGGCGTGAATAAAGAAAACTTCGTGCTCTTCGTGTCTTCGTGGTGAATAAAAAATAGCTTAAGCCTGATCAAGTTTGGTTATTGCGGTTCTGGCCAACTCGCTTAAAGCCGATCCATCTTCTTTACAATAAGCAATGATTTCATTACGCATTTTAGGATGCCATGATCTTAAAATGTGTTTTGATATGCCTTCAGCAGCGATTTCTTTATTACTTTCTGCGTTAAAAAAATTACCAATGTCATTGGCCATTTTGACAAGTGTTTCAATTTTCATGGTTAATTAAATAAGAGGGTTGCTGTGAGTTAAGCGCTGTGGATGAGTATAGATAACATGCTGATCATCACGGGCAAAACCGATTAAAGTAAGTCCTGTTTCATCGGCCAGCCTTATGGCCAGGCCGGTAGGTGCAGAAATGGCCGCGAGCAGGGTAATGCCTACCCACGCGGTTTTTTGTACCATTTCATAACTGGCGCGACTGGTCACGATGACAAAGCCGACCGATAAATCTTTGCCGGTACGTAATAATAAACCAATCAACTTATCCAGGGCATTATGCCGGCCTACATCTTCCCTGAGATCGACAATGCCCAGGCCGGGAATAACCCAGGCAGCCGCATGCACGGCTCCGGTTAAGCGGTTTAATGTTTGGTGTTGTTTAATGTCGGTTAACGCAGAGCGTAACTGGGCACCTGACAGGGATAAGTCGCCATTAACCTGATTGGGTTGGCGAATGGCCTGTTTTAAGGTACTGGCTCCACACAGACCGCAACCGGTACGACCGGTTAAATTACGGCCTTTATCGGCCATGCCTTGAAAGCGGTTGTCGGGAATTTTTAATTGTACCTCAATACCGTTGGAGCGATTATAAACCCGCGCTGACAGTAACTCTTGCGGATTTTTAATAATACCTTCGGTGATGCTAAAGCCTAAGGCAAAATCTTCCAGATTAGTCGGGGTTGCCAGCATGACGACATGTGGCGTACCGTTATAAATCAGGGAAATAGGGACTTCTTCGGCAATATAATCTTGTTTGTTTTCATGCACATCACCTTGCCAGCGATCAACGGATCTTTGTTGATAGCTGGGCCAGCCCAAATCCAATAGTAACGATTGCATGCGTTAATCTTCTCTCAGGGTATCGGTATCTACACAAGCAAACGCCTCTTCTCCCTCAAGGGAGAGAGGGCTATCAGCTGTTGATTTTATGCCGCTACGCTGTTCCTGCATTATTTTCAATCGCTGTTCCGTACGCGCTTCCACCTTCCGCGCTCCATGGCTGGGTACCTTCTGCATGCGTGCAGTCGTTGCCTCAACCCTTTTTAGCAGGAGAATGCGTTTATATCTTCCATAGCTCATGGTTTAATTGGGTAACCCGCAATAAATAATCCCCACACTGTCGTTCCCACTCTGGAGCGTCAGTGCCATTAAGTTAAGCCGTTCGCTGAGCGGAGTCGAAGCGATATTGCTGGCTTCGGCTCCGCTCAGTCAACGGTTTATCGTGCTGCCTTAGCCATTATTGATGCCTTGTTCAAGCAAATCCAACTGTGTTTCTGAAAATGCACGGTACTTGGCTTGCCATTCAGATGGTTGGTTAACTTTACTGATTTGCACGGCAGTTACTTTATATTCCGGACAATTGGTTGCCCAATCAGAGTTATCGGTAGTGATGACGTTGGCACCGGATTCCGGGAAATGGAAAGTGGTATAGACCACGCCAGGTTGTACACGATCGGTAATGGTTGCGCGTAATACGGTTTCACCGGCACGGCTTTTAATACCGACCCAGTCATCCATTTTCACGCCACGGTCTTCGGCGTCATGTGGATGAATTTCAAGACGGTCTTCTGCATGCCAGGCGTTATTTTCTGTCCGACGTGTTTGGGCACCGACATTGTATTGCGACAGGATGCGTCCGGTGGTCAACAGTAACGGAAATTTGCGACTGCTACGTTCTATGGTGGGGACGTATTCAGTCAACATAAACAAGCCTTTGCCGTTATCACGCATAAAGCCGTCTTCATGCATGATAGGAGTGCCGACCGAGGCTTCATCATAGCAGGGCCATTGGATGCTGCCCAGTTCGTCAATTTTGTCATAACTGACGCCGGCAAAAGTCGGTGTCAGGCTGGCAATCTCAGCCATGATTTCTGACGGATGACTGTAGTTCATCGGGTAACCCATGGCATTTGACAGCAGTTGGGTAACTTCCCAATCCTGATAACCTGCCAACGGTGTCATGACTTTACGCACCGGTGAAATACGACGCTCAGCATTGGTAAAGGTGCCGGATTTTTCTAAAAATGACGCGCCGGGCAAGAAGACATGCGCAAATTTTGCGGTTTCATTGAGGAATATATCCTGCACAATGACACATTCCATGGCACGTAGGGCGGCATGTACATGCTGAATATCAGGATCAGATTGGGCAATGTCTTCACCTTCGCAGTACAGCCCCATAAAGTTTTTATCCATGGCGGCATCAAACATGTTGGGGATACGCAAGCCAGGTTCATTGCTTAATTCAGCGTGCCATGCGGCTTCAAACAGTTGATGTGTGTCTGGGTCAGAGACATGGCGATAGCCGGGGAATTCATGTGGAAATGAACCCATATCGCAAGAACCCTGCACGTTGTTTTGTCCTCGTAGCGGGTTAACACCGACGCCGTCACGCCCTAAATTACCGGTGGCCATGGCGATGTTGGCAATGCCGATAACCATGGTAGAGCCTTGGCTGTGTTCTGTAACACCCAAGCCGTAATAAATGGCACCATTGTTGCCTTTAGCATAAAGCCTTGCTGCTGCCCTGAGTTCGGCTGCCGGAACGCCGGTTACCGATTCTGTGGCTTCCGGAGAGTTGTGTTCTTGGGCAATAAAGGTTTCCCATTTTGTAAAGGAGGCAATATCACAACGCTCTTTGACAAAGGCTTCGTCCATTAACTTTTCAGTGATGATGACGTGGCCAATTGCATTAATCAAGGCGACATTAGTACCGGGACGTAGTTTTAAATGGTGATCGGCTTGTACATGCGGTGAATTTCTAACCAGATCAATTTCACGCGGATCAATAACAATCAATTTTGCGCCCTGACGCAGGCGTTTTTTCATTTGTGAACCAAATACCGGATGGCCGTCGGTGGGATTGGCACCAATAACCATAATGACATCCGCTTTCATCACGGAGTCAAAATCTTGCGTGCCTGATGATTCACCAAAGGTTTGTTTCAGTCCGTAACCGGTTGGAGAATGACAAACTCGCGCACAGGTATCGACATTGTTATTGCCAAAACCCGCACGAATGAGTTTTTGCATGATATAGACTTCTTCGTTGGTGCAACGAGAAGAAGTAATGCCGCCGATAGCATCTTGGCCGTATTTTGTCTGGATGCGTCTTAATTCAGAAGCGGCATGATTAATGGCTACTTCCCAGCTGACTTCTTGCCAGGCATCTTTAATGCTGGCACGAATCATGGGTTTGGTCATGCGGTCTTTATGGGTGGCATAACCAAAGGCAAAACGACCTTTGACACAGGAATGACCATGATTGGCTTGGCCATTTTTGTTGGGCACCATGCGAATCACTTGTTCGCCTTTCATTTCTGCCCTAAATGAACAGCCGACGCCACAATAAGCACAGGTAGTGATAATGGCGTGTTCGGGCTGGCCATGGTCAATCACCGATTTTTCCATTAAGGTCGCTGTTGGGCAGGCCTGTACGCAGGCGCCACAAGAGACGCATTCGGAATCCATGAACGCTTCATTTTGGCTGGGCGATACTTTGGAATCAAAGCCGCGACCATCAATGGTTAAAGCAAACGTGCCTTGGGTTTCTTCGCACGCTCTAACGCAGCGAGAACAGACAATACATTTGCTGGGGTCAAAGCTGAAATAAGGATTGCTTTCGTCTTTGACGGCATCCAGATGGGTTTCAATCGGGTTGTAACGCACTTCACGTAAACCTACCGCACCGGCCATATCTTGCAGTTCGCAATCGCCGTTGGCGGAACAAGTCAGGCAGTCCAGCGGATGATCGGAAATGTATAATTCCATAACACCACGGCGAACTTCAGCCAGCTTTTGGTTTTGGGTAACCACTTTTAAGCCTTCTGCCACTGGTGTAGTGCAAGAGGCGGGCATCCCTTTACCGCCTTCAATTTGTACCACGCAAAGCCGACACGAGCCAAAGGGCTCTATGCTGTCGGTTGCGCATAATTTAGGGATGTCGATGCCGATACTGGCAGCGGCCCGCATAATGGACGTACCTTCGGGAACAGTGACTTTAAAACCGTCAATTTCCAGGGTAACCAATTGGCTTGCAGTACTGGCAGGTGTGCCAAAATCTTGTTCTTTATTCATGCTCATGGTTGATTCCTTATGTCGTTATCAGGCTGCGTTTGCTTTTTCATCAATCCCGAAGTCTTTCGGGAAATGATTTAAAGCACTCAGTACAGGGTAGGGAGTCATACCGCCTAATGCACAAAGCGAGCCGTTAAGTAAGGTGTTGCAAAGATCACGTAACAGAGGTATGTTTTTGCCAAGCTCTTGGCCTGCGATAATGTTGTCTATCACTTCATAACCACGGGTAGAGCCTATGCGGCAGGGTGTGCATTTACCGCAAGATTCAATAGCGCAAAATTCCATGTTGTAGCGGGCCATTTGTGCCATGTCGGCCGTGTCATCAAAAACCACCACGCCGCCATGACCCAATACTGTCCAATTTGCCGCGAAAGCTTCATAATCCAATGGGGTGTCAAATTGCGATTCAGGCAAATAAGCGCCTAAAGGGCCGCCGACTTGAACGGCTTTTATGGGGCGTCCTGATGCTGAACCGCCACCAAAATCATAGAGTAGTTCGCGTAAGGTCATACCAAAAGCCAGTTCAACCAAACCGGCGTGTTTAATATTACCTGCCAGTTGCAGAGGCAGCGTGCCGCGCGAGCGTCCCATGCCAAAATCACGGTAATAATCACCGCCTTTATCCAGAATGATCGGTACGGATGCCAGGGAAATGACGTTATTAACCACGGTGGGTTTGCCAAACAAACCGCTGATGGCAGGCAGTGGTGGCTTAAAGCGCACTAATCCGCGTTTGCCTTCCAGACTTTCCATTAAAGAGGTTTCTTCGCCACAAATATAAGCGCCAGCGCCCAAGCGAACTTCAAGATGAAAGGTTTTTCCGCTGCCTTGAATGTTGTCGCCCAGGTAACCGGCTTGATAGGCTTTTTCAATGGCGGTATTCAGGGCTTTATGGGCGTGAGGATATTCTACCCGTAAGTAGATATAACCTTGGTTTGCACCAACAGCTATGCCGGCGATGGTCATACCTTCAATTAAGACAAACGGGTCACCTTCCATCACCATGCGGTCAGAAAATGTACCGGAATCGCCTTCATCGGCATTACAGATAATATATTTTTGTTCCGAGGGTGTTCCCAGTACGGTATTCCATTTGATACCCGTAGGGAAAGCCGCACCACCGCGACCCCGTAAACCTGAATCGGTCACGGTTTTAACAATATCGGCCTGTGACTGATTTAAGGCATTGCTTAAGCCGCGATAGCCGTCATTATTGAGGTAATCATCCAGGCTGACAGGATCTGTTATACCAATGCGGGCAAAGGTTAAGCGTTGTTGTTTTTTTAGGTAATCGAGTTCTTCTGTTAAACCCAACAGCAGGGGATGTGCACCGCCTTGTACAAAATTGGCATCAAACAGGCTGGCGACATCACTGACCTGAACAGGGCCGTAAGCCAGGCGACCGGCTTCGGTGAGTACTTCAACCAGTGGTTCCAGCCAGAACAGGCCTCTTGAACCATTACGGATTAACTGAATATCAATGCTGCGTTTTTCAGCTTCTTGGGCGATAGCCGCAGCGACACGGTCAGCGCCTATTGAAACGGCACTGGAGTCGCAGGGAACAAAAATAGTGATACTCATGCCAATGCCTCGGTTTCGTTGATGGTGGTGTCAAAGCTGTTGGCCGTCACTCGGCCATAAATTTCATTGCCGATTTGCATGGCAGGAGAACAGGCGCAGTTACCCAAACAATAGACGGGTTCCAGAGAAAATTGGCCGTCTGCGGTGGTTTCGTGGAAATCAATGCCCAGTCGGGTTTTGACATGGTTTTCCAGGTCTTTACCCCCCATGGCTTGGCAGGATTCGGCACGGCAAAGATGAATCGTGTGTTTTCCTGGCGGCGTGTCGCGGAAATAATGGTAAAAACTGATGACACCATGCACTTCAGCCCGAGAAAGACGTAAAGCATTGGCAATGGCGGGAACGCTTTCGGCCGGAACATAACCCAAGGCATCTTGAATGGCATGCAAAATAGGTAAAAGTGCACCCGGTTTATCTTTGAGTGCAGTGGTTATAGTTTGCACGGTCACTTGGATATTGCTTGATTCGGTCATGGTCAACTCTTAATGGCGATTCTCTTGGTTAAAACAACACGTATCCTTGATGCTGCCTTTATATGTGACGGTAGCATAGCACAAGAAATTTTATGTGTAAAAGAGACATAAAAAGGACACAAGCTGTAGGTTTATATTGAGCTGATCAAGGCGTTGATCAAGGGCTTGGGGTAGTTATGGCTTAACTGATTTGATAGCCATTAAACAATATTAATTTTAAGGTAGAAAAAATCAATAATGACAGGATTTGTTGATAGTGTATTGCGGTATTGACCGCTAATAAAGCGCTGTAAAGTGCGGCGTAAAAGGGGGGGGAATATAACGGGGATCTGTTGTAAAACGGGGTAAAGCAAACGGTAGCCTGCCGATAAGCAGGCTACCGTTTAATTGCAATTAGATGATGGTTACTTCTTCTGCTTGCGGGCCTTTTTGACCTTGAGTTACAGTAAACTGTACTTTTTGGCCTTCATCAAGAGATTTAAAACCTGAACTGTTGATGTTACGAAAATGAACAAAAACGTCTTCGCCGTTTTCTTGTTGAATAAAACCGAAACCTTTTTCAGCGTTAAACCATTTAACTGTACCAGTAGCCATTGTGTAGTCCTAATATAAAATATGTAATTGAAGCCCCAAGAGGCCGGTAGCGCTGAGAAATTTAAGAATTACTTATGATAAACAGGACGAGCAATATAGTAAAAACTTCGTAAAGATAAGCATAACGGTAAAACAAACTCAAGCTGCGTGAAATTTTATAGTGGCGGCTTGTTAATGTCAATGTTTATGGCGAGGAATAACCCTGTAGAGTATGCGCCGTGCACTTTAAAACGCTGATATTCGTTGTTCCGGTTTTTTTAGCTTGACTGAGGCAATCCCGGATAAATCAAGATGTTTTCGTTAGTCGCGACGTGGGCGTCGCTCC
>JBAXTQ010000050.1:0-18926 GCA_037130115.1 Methylococcaceae bacterium | reverse complement strand
CCGGCTTTCATCATGGCCATACATGACCTGGAACGGTACGCCTTCACTTCGTTGGGGAGTCGATCAGTGCCAAACCGCTTTCATGTTGACCGGAACCCGACAAGGACACCGAAGCCAAACCGCTTTCATGCCTGGTAAGCAAATACTGAAGCCAACCGGCTTTCATCGTGGCCTTGCAGCTGGAACGGTACGCCTTCACTTCGTTGGTAAGTCGATCAATGCCAAGCCGCTTTCATGCCTGGTAAGCAGATACTGAAGCCAACCGGCTTTCACCGTGGCCATAAAGGTTCTGGAACGGCACGCCTTCACTTCGTTGGTGAGTCGATCAATCCCAAACCGCTTTCATGTTGACCGGAACCCGACAAGGACACCGACACCAAACTAGTTTCATCACTGGCAACCCGATCTTGAAGCCAAACGGCTTTCATGTTGACTGGAACCCGACAAGAACACCGAAGCCAAACCGCTTTCATCCCTGGCAACTCGATCTTGAAGCCAACCGGCTTTCATCATGGCCATACATGACCTGGAACGGTACGCCTTCACTTCGTTGGTGGGTCGATCAATGCCAAGCCGCTTTCATGCCTGGTAAGCAGGTACTGAAGCCTTAAGCGGTTAAATATTTTTAGTTGATGCTTCATAAAAAGCCATGAAACACCATGTAAGACCTTAATTTTTGTGTACCAAGGCGCGTACCAAAAAACAAACATGTTTAATTTATTTTTATAATAAACAACAAATTAGGTGCTTACTCTATATTCAAATTCAATATTGAGTAGTGTTTCAGGTTTCAGGCTGCTTGACAGGTACACGCGGGAAGATGCGCTTCACGCGTATCTGCCTCAAGTGTTTAGTCAGACAAGTAATATTCTACTGTGGATACCACGCGAATCTTTTTAATATGTGGATTGTTTTTATCTCTGGGCGTTATTTCAAATTGGCCTTGAGAGGCTTGTTTGATTTTACCTAATTGACTGTTTGAATCTTGGGAAAATTTCAATGCCACTTCGCGTGCTTTGGTGGTAGCTTCTTGAATCATTTCCGGTTTTATCTTGTTTAAATCACTAAAAATATACTCGTTCTGGTTTTGGTAATCGCCAGCAGTAAAGGCGATGCCTTGTTTGCCCAGTTCGGCGAGTTCGGTCATGACTTGTCGAACCAAATCGACTTTTGATGAGTATACCGTGACTGTTTGAATGGCGGTATAGCGAAACTCGGCTTTTGTGGTATCGGTATACTGTTGGGCAAATTTATCGGTAATGGACGGTGTGGCCGCTGATATATCAGTCTTATCAATTCCTTTTGCAACCAGAAAATCTTTTATTTTTGTGGTGTTGGCGTCTATTGACGCATAGAGGCCGCCAAGATCATTACCGGCTTCAGTGAAAACAATGGGCCATATTATGATGTCGGCCGGTAATTCTCGTTCAGACAAGCCTTTGACGGTAACACTGCGCTCATATTCTTTGTAATGGATAGCGGCACCGGCAAGTAGGTAGCCAAGTGCGCTCAATCCCAGAAAGAGAGAAGCGCCCAATAATAATGCACTGATGGTATTTTCTTGTTTCATGGTTTTCTCCACGTAAAAAAGACAGTTGTATTTTAATCTTGCGGGTCTTTGTTTAAAATATTTTTGTAGGCTGGTCGTCCATGTCGGTATCCAGCGGTAATTTTCTTTGTTTAAGCGTCTATGCATATCATAAGTTACCATCCATGGCACTGGATTCGGGCATCCATGCCGGAATGACGGTAACCTTGGACTATATGAGCCACTACATTTCAAATTGAGCGTTAATTTTGCAGTTCGTGCAAGGATTTGTCCAGTCAAAAACAGGCAATTAACAATAAAAAAAGCCCGTCATAAATGACAGGCTTTTTTAAAAGGTTACAGCAAGCGGTGGTGTTTAGTTTTTAGCTTTATCAACAATCTGATTCGCTTTAATCCACGGCATCATGCTGCGCAATTTTTCACCCACTATTTCAATAGGATGTTCAGCATTCAAACGTCTTCTTGCCGTCATTTCAGGATAATTGGTCAATCCTTCCAGAATAAATTTCTTCGCATATTGGCCATTTTGGATGTTCTGTAAGGCTTCACGCATCGCATAGCGACTTTCTTCGTTGATGACTTTTGGGCCGGTTACATATTCGCCATACTCTGCATTGTTGGAAATGGAGTAGTTCATGTTGGCGATACCGCCTTCAAACATTAAATCAACAATCAACTTTAATTCGTGTAAGCATTCAAAATACGCCATTTCTGGTGCATAACCCGCTTCAACCAAGGTTTCAAAACCCATTTTTACGAGTTCAACTGCGCCGCCACATAAAACGGCTTGTTCACCGAATAAATCGGTTTCACATTCGTCACGGAAAGTCGTTTCGATAATGCCTGAGCGACCGCCACCGATAGCAGAAGCATACGCTAAACAAATCGATTTCGCTGTGCCTGAGGCATCTTGATGGATAGCGATTAAGTCAGGAACGCCGCCGCCGCGAACAAATTCAGAGCGTACGGTGTGGCCTGGTGCTTTTGGCGCAATCATGATTACATCTAAATCGGCTCTGGGCACAACCTGGTTGAATAAAATCGCAAAACCATGTGCAAAAGCCAAGACTGCACCTTGTTTAATGTTGGGTTCAATTTCATTCTTGTACAAGGTTGATTGAAATTCATCAGGTGTCAAAATCATGACAACGTCTGCACCGGCAACTGCCTTGGCTACGTCCTGAACGGTTAAGCCATGTGCTTCGGCTTTAGCGACTGAAGGTGATCCTGCACGTAAGCCAACGACAACATCAACACCGGATTCTTTTAAGTTAAGGGCGTGGGCATGACCTTGTGAACCGTATCCGATGATGGCTACTTTTTTAGCTTTGATGATAGAGAGGTCGGCGTCTTTGTCGTAATAAACTTGCATGATTTTTCCTGTTTTTCTGGGTGTAAAGTAAATAAAAATAGATTTAAAGGTACAAGGTACAAGGTACAAGGTACAAGGTTACTGTTCTTTAACTTTTAACCTTGCACCTTTGTCCTTGAACCTACATTATAAATGTAAGCCTTTCTCGCCTCTGGATATGCCTGTAGGTCCTGAACGAACGGCTTCAATAACCGAATCCGGGTCTATGGCTGCCAGAAAGGCATCAAGTTTTTCTGAGGGGCCGGTCATTTCAACAATATAGGTGTTTGGCGTTACATCAATAATCTTGCCGCGAAATATGTCCGCCATGCTTCTGATTTCATCGCGCATTTCCCCAGTGGTGGTTTTGATTTTGACCATCATCAGTTCACGTTCAATATGAAAAGATTCCGCTAAATCAATCAGCTTAACCACGTCAATTAACTTGTTAAGTTGTTTGGTGATTTGCTCAATGATTTCTTCACTGCCACGGGTAACCAAGGTCATTCTTGACAGGCTGGGATCTTCGGTTGGCGCAACGGTCAATGACTCAATATTGTAGCCACGCGCTGAAAACAAACCGGCTACACGTGATAAGGCACCGGATTCATTTTCCATTAAAATAGAAATAATATGTCTCATTTAAGCCAATTCCCTGTCTGTCGATGTGCCGGTGGCGACTCTTAATTTCATTTCATGGTGACCTTTACCCGCTTCAATCATGGGGTAAACATTTTCAGTTTGATCGGTCATGATGTCCAAAAATACGGTACGATCTTTCATGGCAAATGCGGCTTCCAGAGCCGGTCTGACTTCTTCGGGCTTGTCTATACGCATACCGACATGACCATAAGCTTCTGCCAGTTTAACAAATTCCGGAATCGTATCCATGTAGGAATGCGAATAACGGCTTTGGTAAGAAAATTCCTGCCATTGTCTAACCATGCCCATATAGCGATTATTCAGGTTAATGATTTTTATCGGCGTGTTATATTGCAACGCGGTTGATAGTTCCTGTATGCACATTTGAATGCTGGCATCACCGGTTACACAGGCGACATTCTCGTCAGGAAATGCCAATTTAACACCGATGGCGGCCGGCAAGCCAAAGCCCATCGTACCTAGTCCGCCTGAATTTATCCAGCGACGCGGTTTGTTGAAAGGATAGTATTGGGCCACCCACATCTGATGCTGGCCTACGTCTGAAGTGACATAAGCATCGCCTTTAGTTACTTCATGCAGTTGCTCAATCACATATTGCGGTTTAATCAACGGGCTTTGACGGTCAAATTCGAGGCAATTGACGGCTTGCCACTGTCTGATTTGGTTCCACCAATGCTCCATGGCTATTCCATCGGGCTTCTTTTGGCTTTCTCTGATGAGTTCCAGCATTTGTTCCAATACCGGTTTAACGTCACCTACAATAGGAATGTCCACTTTTACAGTTTTTGAAATAGAGGCAGGATCAACATCAATATGAATGATTTTTGCATGTGGGCAAAATAAATCCAGCTTGCCGGTAACGCGATCATCAAAACGCGCACCGATAGCAATAATGACATCGCTTTCGTGCATCGCCATGTTGGCCTCGTAAGTGCCGTGCATGCCCAGCATACCGATAAATTGTTTGTCAGTGGCAGGATATGAGCCTAAACCCATTAAGGTATTGGTAATCGGATAGCCGAGTGTGTGCGTAAACTCAATCAATTCTTTACTGGCTTCACCTAAAACGACACCGCCCCCTGAATAAATGATGGGTTTTTGTGCGCTTAACAATAAATCAACTGCTTTTTTAATCTGCCCTTTATGGCCGGTAACGACCGGATTATAAGAGCGGATAGACACTTTTTCAGGATATTTATAAGGTACTGTAATCTGCGGAGCGGTTATGTCTTTAGGCACATCAATAACGACAGGGCCGGGACGTCCCGTTGTGGCAACATAAAATGCCTTTTTAATGGTTTCGGCTAATTTAGTGACATCCTTGACTAAAAAATTATGCTTAACACAGGGTCGGGTAATGCCAATCATATCGACTTCCTGGAAAGCATCGCTACCAATGACGGGTAGTGATACCTGGCCGGAGATGACAACCATGGGGATTGAATCCATATAAGCGGTAGCAATGCCGGTGACTGCATTGGTGGCACCAGGGCCCGAAGTGACCAATACCACGCCTGGTTTTCCGGTGGCTCTTGCATAACCGTCAGCCGCATGGGTTGCGCCTTGTTCATGCCGAACCAGGATGTGTTTAAGTTCATCTTGCTGGAATAGTGCGTCATATAAATGCAATACGGCTCCACCAGGATAGCCAAAAATATATTCTACGCCCTCGTCTATAAGACTTTGAACCAGGATTTGTGCTCCGCTTAGCTCCACGCTAATACCTCAGTAAACATGATTATTTTTCGATTTACGTCAATTATATTCGTTTTTTAAATTCAAGAGTAAGTTACTTGGTTTTTTTAAGAAACAGTTTAGATGACATTTTTTAGATCATTGCCTTTTCTTTGGCAATATAACAGACGCCATTTTACTAGGTTCTTAATGAAATTGTAATTATCTCTCTTATCCTTTTTGATTTTTGCCCAATTAAATGCTTTTTCCTGAAAATAAATTTACCGCTTCAGGTGGTCAAAAGTTTTTTAATAATCCTAAAAACCGCAGCTTATCCACGAAAAACACGAAAGACACGAAATAAATTAGAAAGTTATATTAATTTAGCTATTCACCTTTTGATATACGGCTTACAGCTTGGTATCTTTTTGAAATTTTTCGTGGACGAAGATTTTTCTAGGATAATAGTGATCCGCAGTGACACGAAGGCCGGTTTTTTTAAGGCTTAGTCTTCACTCAGGGTTAGCGGTATTTCCAGGGCTGTTTTCTGGTTAATTTTAAAGCCGCGCATTTCCAGAATGCCTTTGGTGTTGAGTGAGATAATCAGGTACAAAACATCAGGATATGCGGCCAATTCCAAATCATGGGTTGACGGAATTGCCGGTGCGGTCGGGTGGGAGTGATAGATGGCGAAAAAATCCTCACCCAATTCACGCATGGTAGACATGGCCGATATTTGTTGTTCGGCATCCAGTAGAAAGCGTTGCTGAGGCTGTTCTGCGGCGTTTTTGATGGGGTAGCAATGGGTCGGTAAACTATTTTTACTGCCAATAAGTCCGCATATCTCAAAGTTGGGAGAGATTTGCGCAAGATGCAGCAGTTGATTAGCGAGTTTGCGGGGGATTTTAATGTCTGGTGAGTTCATAATAAATGCATAAGGTCAGTGTTAAGGTTTTTGCCCATAAGTAACACGGGGCTGTCCCGATAAATCTTGATAGGATTGTACCTTATCATAAGCCAGTGCGTTAAAAATGGCTTGTACTTGCAGGGCTTGATTGTAGCCATGTTCGATTAACAAATGCCCCGCCGGTTTTAAATAGCGTCGCGCTTTATCGGCAATAATTTGAATATCACTTAAACCTTGGTCTTCGGCAATGAGCGCGGTTTTGGGTTCAAAGCGCACATCGCCTTGCTGTAAATGTTCATCAGCGGAATCAATATAAGGCGGGTTGCTGACGATACAATCAAATTGCGTATTGGGTACGTTACTAAACCAGTCACTTTGAAAAAATTCAATATTAGTGAGTTGGTGATGCCGGGCGTTATGTTTTGCTATGGCTAACGCGGCCAAGCTGGCATCGACTGCGGTGACGAGGGCGTTAGGACGTTCTGCCGCGAGCGTCACCGCGATAATGCCGGAGCCTGTACCTAAATCAATGAGTGTAACGGCTTTGTCTTTGGGGATTAAGTCTAAACTCAGTTCAATCAATAATTCGGTGTCGGGTCTGGGGATTAACACAGCGGGCGTGACGGTAAAATCCCTGGACCAAAATTCGCGCGTGCCTGTGAGGTAGGCAATGGGCGTGCCTTGTTGACGTTGTTTAATCAGCACTTCAAAGGTGGCGAGTTGCTGTTCTGTTAGCGTGTTATCACACCAAGCGCGTAGGTAAGTTCTTGGCTTGCCTAGCACAAAACCCAATAGTACTTCGGCGTCTAATTGTGGTGAATCGGAATGGCTGGATAGGGTGTTAGTGGCGTGTGCCAGCAAGTTTTTTATGGTGGGCATATAAGGTACCGTCTTATCTGATCGCTAATCAAACATTGCTAAATAAGATTTAAGATCATTTAAAGCCGGGTGGGAAAAATTCCATATAGGTTTTTTCAAGCTTGCTTCCGGGTTGCATTTTTTCCCTGCTTGCTGTTTATCGGTTTTACTACAGCAATCATAGCGTTGATATATATTGATCCAGAATTTATCAAAATCCTTATTCGTGATTGCTTTGTTATTGTGCGTTACACAATCTCGCCAAGCATTTAAACAATCTGCAAATGTGGAATCTTCAGATTTTATTATTTTTAACAATGATTCCAATTCCCCCTTACCATCAACATTTAAAATATGACAAGAAATTTCAATATCGAGCAGTTTGCTTTCATACCAAGTGTTCACTGCCGATATATTCAACTGATTATCTATACATTTTACTGCATCATTAATTAGCTGAACTCTTTTCTCTATACCCTTATCGTCAGCATCAAGCAAAATACCAATTCTATTCAATCCTTTTTTATCAATATCAACTTTTATTTCCTGTAGTTTTTTCTCAAGTCTTGTTTGTGATAACCCATCTAAACATTCATATTCAGAAATACAACAAATAGGTGCGTCAACTTCAAAATTGGCGGTGATTTCTTGTTTAAGTCGTTCTATAAAAAACTTATCATTTTGACTTTCGACAATCAGTAAATTATTACTCGCCACGAATTCTACCCTCGTGTGTTAGCGCGTAACGTAATTGCTCTTTGTCTCTAGCTGATGAGGTAATTAAATCCGTTTTTAGGTTTTTATAAAACTCAAAATATTGGGCATTACATTTTTTATCTTCAAATTGAACATCGTTAAATGCCGTGATACATTCTTTTGAATGAGTAGTTATAAAAATCTGACAGTTAGCGTCTACACTGGCTTGGAAAATAATTTTCCATAATTTTTTATAATTCGTATAGTGGATGCCGTTTTCAATTTCATCTATCAATAATACGCCATCTTTACTTGCCCATATTGCACATAAAATAGCGATATAACGATTGATGCCTTCACCTAGTGAAGATAAAAGAATAATATTTTTTTTTGTTTCCAATTTTAAAAGTGTACCGCTTTCAATCGGAATTGGTTTTAATTCCAGAATATTGCTATCAAATGAATTTAAAGAGCTATTTAAAAAATCTTCCCGTTTTAATTCAATTAATTTTCCATACGCAATAGCAATATCTTGTTCATCCGCTATTGAGGATGAAATATAAGTTAAAGATTTACGGTCTCTGTTCATCCGCATCCGCATAGCCTCCATTCTATTTTTTCCAGAAAAAAAATCTATAGGTATATTTTTTCTATCATCGTTAACAGATAAAATGAGAACCTCAGTTGGTAATAAATCATTTTCAAATATATCATTGTTAATAACTTCGAAACTATGCTTCAGTGTGCATGTTTTAGGCGACGATGATATTGTTATTTCTGATTCATCATCATAAATAAAATCAATTTCAAGATATTTTGACCGATTTTCGCCTTGCCGCCTTTTTAAAATTTTATAAACAGAACTTGCTAAATCATAAGCCTTATCTGAGGAAATAAATAAATCTACAGCTTCTAAAAAAGCCGTTTTACCAACATTATTTTTCCCACCAATTAAATTAACTTGTCCAATGTTGGCAATATTCAATTGTTTAAAACATTTAAAATTGCGAATTTCCAAGTTTTCAATATGTTGATTTGACATTTTAGATTAATTTCCAATTTAAATTCACTCGTTATAACGCAGCGCGGATGTAATAGATATTACAGCGCAACGTCTTTACGCTGGTATGATTAATCTTCACCCAACTGGGTCAGCATCTCCGCTTGATGCTCTCGAATCAAGGGCTGAATAACTTGTTCCAGTCCGCCTTGCATGATGTCATCCAGTTTATACAGGGTTAAATTGATGCGGTGATCGGTTAAGCGTCCTTGCGGATAATTGTAGGTACGAATGCGCTCGGAACGGTCGCCGCTACCGACTTGTAATTTACGGGTTAAGGATTGTTCGGCGTGTTGTTTTTCCTGCTCCGCCGATAACAAGCGCGATGCCAGTAAAGACATGGCTCTGGCCCGGTTTTTGTGTTGTGAACGTTCGTCTTGGCATTCAACCACCGTTCCTGTGGGAACATGGGTAATGCGGATGGCGGACTCGGTTTTGTTGATATGCTGTCCACCGGCTCCTGATGCTCTGTAGGTGTCCACTTTAAGATCGGCCGGATTGATGTCAATGGCATCTACTTCTTCGACTTCGGGCATGATGGCAACAGTACAGGCGGATGTGTGAATCCGTCCTTGTGATTCTGTTTCAGGTACGCGTTGTACGCGATGCGCACCGGATTCAAATTTTAATTGGGAATAAACGTCCCGTCCGGTAATGCGTAAAATAACTTCTTTATAGCCGCCGTGGTCCCCCTGGTTTTCGCTAATGATTTCTGTTTGCCAACCTTTTCTTTCTGCGTAGCGTTGATACATGCGGCTTAGGTCACCTGAAAAAATAGCGGCTTCATCCCCGCCTGTGCCGGCGCGTACTTCCAGAAAAATATTGCGATTGTCGTTGGGATCTTTGGGTAATAACAAGACTTGTAATTCAAGATCCAGTGTTTCTATCAGGTCTTCTGCCTCATTAACTTCTTCTTTGGCCATTTCCCTGAGTTCGGGATCGGAATCATTGGCCATTTCTTGCGCTGATTCCAGCATTTTTAATGCCTGTTCATATCTTTTATAGCAATCAACCAGGGGGGCAATTTGCGCGTATTCCTGGCTGAGCGTCCGGAATTTGTTTTGATTGCTTTGTATTTCAGGCTCTGAAAGTAAGGCGGCGATTTCGTCATAACGTTCGCACAAGTTTTCTAGTTTAAGTTGTATGGATTGTTTCATGTAGATTGAGTTAATTTAAAAATTTCGCGGGCAGCGGTAATTAAGTCGTGGCGTTCGTTTTCGGCGGCCGCTCTGATTTGGGTGCTGGGCGTATGAATCAGCTTATTGGTCAGGCTATGAGCGAGACGATTAAGGGCTTCTTCAGGGGAAACGCCACTTTTTAGTAGCGTCAGGGCTTTTTGTAATGCTTCATCACGGGCTTGTTCGGCTTGGTCGCGGTAATCCCGAATGGTTGATTGTGCGCCTTGGGCGCGTAACCAGGCTGAAAAATAATCAACCTGCGTGTCGATTATTTCTTCAGCTTGTTCAGCGGCCAGTCGACGCGAGTTCATGTTCTGGTCTATAGTGTGCTGCAGGTCGTCTACGGTGTAAAGATAGACATCCCTAAGTTGTTCAACTTCGGCTTCAATATCGCGAGGTACCGCCAAATCCACCATGAACATCGGTTTATGTTTGCGCTTTTTAAGAGCGCTTTCCACGCGACCTTTACCCAGAATCGGCAATTGACTGGCGGTTGATGAAATAACAATATCGGCTTCAGCCAGATGCATGGGTAGTTCCGACAAGGCGATGGCGTAGCCGTTAAATTGTGCAGCCAGCGTGTGCGCTTTATCGTAGGTGCGATTGGCGATAATAATGCGGCCTATGCCTTGCTGGGATAAATGCCGCGCGGCCAATTCTATGGTTTCACCTGCGCCTATTAGTAAGGCGGTCTGTTCGCTGAGTTTGTCGAAAATTTGTTGAGCCAATTGAACAGCAGCGAAGGCAACCGAGACTGGACTGGAGCCAATAGCGGTGTCGGTGCGCACTTTTTTTGCCGCAGTAAAAGTGTGCTGAAAAAGTTTACCGAGACGTTTACCTAAAGTACCGGCATCGTAAGCAGCCTGATAGGCTGTTTTCATTTGTCCGAGAATTTGTGGTTCGCCTAAAATCATGGAGTCCAGGCCGCAAGCGACTCGAAATATATGGCGATACACGGAGCTGTCAGTATGGCAATACAGATAAGGCGCGAAATCAGCCTCTTTGATTTGTTTGCTTTGAGCAACCCAATCAATCAGAATTTGCTGATTGGCGGTGCTTGATAAACAGTAAAACTCGGTGCGGTTACAGGTGGAAAGAATGGCGGCTTCACTGATTTCTTTGACGCGCCATAACTCTTTTAACGATGATTCGAGCATGTCGGCAGGGAATGACAGGCGCTCACGGATGGAAACCGGTGCGGTATTATAATTAATCCCTACTGCAAGAAAAGTCATGGCGTTTTGGTTAGATTAAGTTAAATGTTAAGCATTAAGCCCAAGATACAAGGTTCAAGATAATACTTTTTTTGCCTTTTGTCTGGCATTTTGTGCCTTAACGTCGTGGCTTTTAGTAGAAACCTAGGTATATTATGTATTCGTATTTTAAGAAATATAATAATTTTGTCCAAATGGAATAAATCAGCTGTCTAAATCGACGGCTTTTTTATGATAATCTATTATCATTGTATATTAAGTAATAAATAGGATTGCGTGTGTTAATTTTTAGATTGCTTTCAGTAGTAGCCCTTGTTGTACTTAACAGTTGCGCCGATTCACCTGCAAAGCCGAGTGCTTCAGAAGGGCGCGTTGCGCCTGTTAAAATCGCCGAGACTAAAGGAGAGGCTCGGCAAAAAGCGCCAAAAACATCAATTGATCCTGATGTGCTTTTTACGCTATTGACGGCAGAGCTTGCCGGACAAAGGGGGCAATACGATATTGCTTTGGAAGGTTATATGGAAGCTGCCAAGCGTGTACGTGACCCAAGATTTGCCGAAAGGGCGGCAATGATTGCCATGTACATGAAAAATAGTAACAAGACCAATGAGGCAGTGGCGTTATGGTTGCATCAAGATCCGAAAAACCAGACAGCAAGAAAAATTGCTGCCTTATTGGCATTAAGGTCTGGCGATAAGAAGGCCGCCGCCGAGCATTTAAATGTACTGCTGGCGGTTGATCCTGCCGGTTTTGAAGGTGCATTGCTGGAGTTGGCCGGTGTGCTGCAAAAAGAAGGCAAGATAAATGCTGTTTATGAGGCACTGGATGCTTTGTCATTACAGCATCCAGATCAGGCGGATGTTTATTATATTCAGTCCTTGTTGGCTATGCAGAAAAAAGATAAAAATCTGGCTGAAGCAAAAATACAACAAGCTTTGAAATTACGACCTGACTGGGATAGTGCGTTGATTTTTCAAGCCCAGATCGCCGTATTTTCAGGTGATTTAAACAAGGCCAAAGAGCTGTTAAAAGATGTGGCTATTAAGTATCCTGACAATGGCAAAATTAACAAGATGTATGCGCAGGTGTTAATTAAAGCAGAAAACTATACAGAAGCGCTTGAAGTTTATCAGAAAATTATATCGGCTGATTCCAAGGATTTTGAAAGTCAGTTTGCAGTAGGCTTGGTGTATTTACAATTGGATCAGGATCAGCGGGCTGAAGATATCTTTAAAAAGTTGTTGGAGCAGCCTGAGTGGCAGTATCAGTCCCGTTTTTATTTGGGAAAGATAGAAGAAAAGCAGGGGCATGCAAAAAAGGCACTGGCTTGGTATGACAAGGTAACGGAAGGGCCGTTTGTTTTCGATGCCTCGATTTCAGCCATTGCTTTGCTTCAGAAAGATAAGCAATACGATGATGCCAGCGCACGATTAAGTCTTTTGCAAGCGAAGTTTCCGAAACAAAAGTTACGATTAATTTTGGTGCAAGCTGAGTTATACAGTCAGCAAAAGCAATATGAGAAAGCCTTTGATTTATTGACCAAGGCGCTGGTTGATTTCCCTGATCAAAAAGAGTTGTTATATACGCGGGCATTGATGGCGGAGCGTGTCAATAAGCCAGAGATAGTGGAGGCCGATCTAAAGAAAATATTGGCCGTTGAGCCGAATAATGTCGAGGCCTTAAATGCCTTGGGTTATACCTTGCTAGGCAAGCCTAGCCGCTATGCGGACGCAGAGAAATATCTCCAGAAAGCACTTAGCCTCGAACCGGATGAGGCGGTTATTATTGATAGTTATGGCTGGTTACAGTTTAAGTTGGGAAATACAGAAAGAGCCTTGGATTATTTGCAGCAAGCTTATGAAAAGCAGCAAGAAAATGAAATAGCGGCGCATCTTGCCGAGGTTTTGTGGGCTTTGGGCAAGAAAGATGAGGCAAGAAAATTATTTAATAAAGCGATTAAAGAGTCACCAGATGATGAATATTTGCGGGATTTTCAAAGAAGAATATTGAAGGGTGCACAATAAGCAATGTTAAGTAGTCAAGTAAAGTGGCTGGGTTGTTGGTTAATTATATTAATGCTGTCTGCCTGTACTACGGCTCCAGTGGTGCCGGAAACTCATTATGTAAAGATGGCAAGAGAGCATCTTTACAAGCTGGAGCGTTGGGCATTTGAAGGCAGGTTGGCGCTAACCGGAAAAAATGATAATTGGCAGGCTGCCATAAATTGGGGGCATGAGTCTGATCATGAGGAAATAAAGCTGTCCGGGCCATTAGGGCAGGGTGCAACGGTCATTAAGTTAACCGGTGATTTAGTCACTATAGATCGTGGGGATGGGCAGGCGCAGTCGTCAACACAGCCGGAAGCATTTATAAATCAACAGTTGGGCATGTTCGTGCCGGTACGCTCCCTACGTTATTGGGTGGTAGGTTTACCTGAGCCGACCAGTGCCTTTGTTGCGACTGCTGATGGTTTTATACAGGCTGGATGGCTTATTGAATACAAACAAATGCAACCCGTCAATGATCAGTCTATGCCGCGTAAAATCTCGGTAAGCAATGAGCAGGTCAAATTAAAATTAGTAATAGATCAGTGGGTTTTGAATGTTGCAAAAGCAAAATAACCAGTCTGCATGGGCTGAAAATTGGCCGGCACCGGCTAAATTAAATTTAATGTTACGGATTGTCGGGCAGCGGCCTGATGGTTATCATTTATTGCAAACGGTGTTTCAATTTATAGATTTGTGTGACTGGATTACCTTTCATCCGGTTGATGGGGGGCGGGTAAGCCTGCAAAAAACGATCCCGGGCGTGCCCGAGGCAGATGATTTAACGATTAGAGCCGCTAATTTGTTAAAGGCAGAAACAGGATGCCAGTCGGGCGTGTGCATCGAGGTTGAAAAAAACCTGCCCATGGGCGGCGGTCTTGGCGGTGGCAGTTCTGATGCCGCAACCACTTTGGTGGTATTAAATAAATTGTGGGACTTACAGTTATCAGTAGAAAAGTTGATGGCGCTTGGTTTGACGTTGGGCGCGGATGTGCCGGTTTTTGTCTATGGATATTCAGCGTGGGCAGAAGGTGTTGGTGAGAAATTAGAGGCAATAAGTGTTCCCGAACAATGGGTTGTCGTTATTAAGCCCGAGTGCCATGTGAATACAAAAGAAATATTTTTATCTAAAAGTTTGACACGGAATAGTAAATCAATCAGAATAGCCGACTTTATAGCAGGCCAACACCAAAACGATTGTGTTGAAGTGGTTTGTCAGCGATACCCATCTGTAAAAGATGCTTTGGTTGCCTTGTCTGAGTTTTCAGAGGCAAGATTAACCGGAACAGGGGCTTGTGTTTTTGCACAGTTTGATTCAGAAGAAGCCGCAGTTAATGCTTGTCAGTTGCTTAAAAAAAATAAGTGGCAGGTTTATTTGGCTAAGGGTTTGAACGAGTCACCTTTGTTTTCAAAGTTGAAGATGGGTAAATATATATCATAATTATTGGGTCGTCGCCAAGCGGTAAGGCACGGGGTTTTGATCTCCGCATACCAAGGTTCGAATCCTTGCGACCCAGCCATTTTTATTCATTAAGTTAAAATTCGTGTGGGAGTGCTTGAATGAATGACACCTCTATGATGGTGTTTTCTGGAAACGCTAACCTGGCTTTGTCTGACGGTATAGTTAAGAAGCTTAATATGCGCTTAGGGATGGCGACTGTCGGTAGATTTAGTGATGGAGAAATCGCGGTAGAAATTGAAGAAAATGTCCGTGGTAAGGATGTGTTCATAATTCAACCTACCTGTTCCCCTACCAATGAAAACTTAATGGAATTGTTGGTGATGACTGACGCTCTCAAGCGTGCGTCGGCATCACGAATCACTGCGGTATTGCCTTATTATGGCTATGCGCGGCAAGATAGACGTTCGCGATCGGCACGGGTACCAATTAGTGCCAAGCTGGTTGCCAAAATGATTGAACAGGCAGGCGCAAATCGTCTTTTGACGGTTGATCTTCATGCTGACCAGATTCAAGGTTTTTTTGATATACCGGTAGATAATGTTTATTCATCGCCCATTCTTTTAGGGGATGTGTGGCGTCAACAATATAAAGATCTGATTGTTGTCTCGCCGGACGTGGGTGGCGTGGTTAGGGCGCGTGCGCTTGCCAAGCGACTTGATGATGCTGATCTGGCAATTATAGACAAGCGAAGGCCAAAAGCCAACGTTTCAGAGATAATGCATATCATTGGCGATGTTGATGGTCGTACTTGTGTGTTAATTGATGATTTGGTTGATACTGCCGGGACTTTATGTCATGCCGCTGCTGCGCTTAAAAAACACGGCGCAATAAAAGTGGTTGCTTATTGTACCCACGCTGTATTGTCAGGCGCTGCCATGAAGAACTTGAATAACTCCGAACTTGATGAGTTGGTTGTTACGGATACTATACCGTTGAATCAAGAAGCGGTGGATTCGGGAAAAATAAGACAGCTTAGTGTTGCAGAAATGCTGGCTGAGACAATAAGACGTATTGCAGTAGGCGAGTCAGTTAGCTCGCTTTACGTAGACTAATAATACGTAAATTAATAGTCGGTTGATAGAATTTAATGTAAGTGCTCTCAGAGTACAGACTTCAGAAAAGTGGTGAGGAAAAATGTCAAAAGTATTTGAATTTGTTGCCGAAAGTCGCGGGCAATCAGGTAAGAGCGCAGCAAGACGCGCACGTCGTCAAGGTAGTGTACCTGCAGTTATATACGGTGGCTCAAACGCGCCTCAAATGCTGGTGTTAAATCATAACGAAGTCATTAAGCATCTTGAGCATGAAGCGGTTTATTCGCATGTGCTTGATATTACTGTTGATGGAAAAACTGAGCAAGCGATTTTGAAAGGTGTTCAGCGTCACCCTGCAAGAGTTCAGATTTTACATTTGGATTTTTTCCGGGTTAATATGTCTGAAGCTGTAAAGGTGCATGTACCGTTACATTTTATCAATGAGCATACCTCAATTGGTGGAAAAAAAGGCGGCATCGCAACTCATTCGCTGATTGATGTAGAAGTGTCATGCTTGCCTTCAGTATTGCCTGAATTTATTGAGGTTGATTTGGCGGGTCTGGATATTGGCGGAACCATCCATCTTTCAGATATTATATTGCCGGCAGGTATTGAAATTGTAGTTTTGGCTCAAGGTCCAGAGCATGATCTGCCTGTAGTCTCCATGATGGCTTCAAAAGCCAGTAAGGATGACAGTGCTGCTGTCTAAAGCATCACTTATAGATTAAAAGATGATTAAACTTATCGTTGGCTTGGGTAATCCCGGTCAGCAGTACGAAAAGACCCGGCATAATGCCGGGTTTTTGTTTTTAGACGCTTTGGCGCAAGAGTTGGGGTGTGCTTGGTCTAATCAGGCCAGGTTTCAAGGATTTTTTGCAGAAGTCAGCATTACCGGTAGTAAGGTCATGCTGTTAAAGCCGGATACTTTTATGAATAGAAGTGGCCAATCTGTAGGAAAAGTCGCGCGGTATTATAAGTTACTTCCTGAAGAGATTCTCGTTGTTCATGATGAGCTGGATTTTAATCCGGGTGTCGTAAAGCTCAAGAAAGACGGCGGTCATGCGGGGCATAACGGACTAAGAGATATTATTTCACATTTGGGCTCAAAAGAATTTTACCGGCTAAGGGTGGGTATTGGTCGTCCTCCAGTTGGAAAAGTAGTTGCGGATTTTGTGTTGTCCTCGCCGTCAAAGCCGGAATGGGAAATGTTGCTTAACGCCTTCGATTTTAGTAGAGGTTTTGTGGGGCAAATGGTTCACGGTGATATGGCGGCAGCAATGAATAAATTAAATTCTTAATTGCCCCAGGATCAAGTGATCTTCTTAGGGCTTCAAAAGTAGCTGGTTCTTTTTTACTCAGAAAAAATAAAAATATCTGCTTGGGTCTGCGGGTTGCGGATTCGCTAATCCGATCTACGCGACGGTATTGAAAAAAATGTAAGTCGAGAAATGAAGGATGTTCAAGATCGGCGTATTAGGTTGTTTATCTGTGAGTTAATCTGGTTTTTTTTGCGTCTTCTCGATAGTATGTATGTCTTAAGAAGGGAATATTAGTTGGTCTTCGCGGTCTGTCTCGAAGGCATTAGTGGTTATTTTAATTCTCTGTGCTATTCGACTAGTAGCATTGATTTTTAATGATTTTTTATCTTTTAGGTTGTGTCTTTTTGATGTGGTAGCATTGAAAATAATAAGTTAAGTCTCTTTTTTGTAAAGTTAAGTAAATAATTCGTTGACAGACGTTCTCTGATAAAAGATAATAGTCAGCTTACCCGATATAGGAGGGGTTCCCGAGCGGCCAAAGGGATCAGACTGTAAATCTGCCGGCTCTGCCTTCGGAGGTTCGAATCCTCCCCCCTCCACCATCTTTGAGTTAATCGAGTCTGCGGGTGTAGTTCAATGGTAGAACTCCAGCCTTCCAAGCTGATCACGTGGGTTCGATTCCCATCACCCGCTCCATAGTCTATCGAATTTAGCTCATATAGCTCAGTAGGTAGAGCACTTCCTTGGTAAGGAAGAGGTCACCGGTTCAAATCCGGTTATGAGCTCCAAGTTTTATTGCGATTGTTATTAGGTGTGTGAATCATGGCCAAAGAAAAATTTTCACGTAGTAAGCCTCACGTAAACGTAGGCACAATCGGTCACGTTGACCACGGTAAAACAACACTAACTGCTGCATTAACAACAGTCATGGCAAAATTGCACGGTGGTGCAGTTAAAGCTTTTGATCAAATTGATAATGCACCTGAAGAGCGAGCACGCGGCATCACAATTGCTACGTCACACGTAGAATATGAATCTGCAAATCGTCACTATGCTCACGTTGACTGCCCAGGCCATGCTGATTATGTAAAAAACATGATCACGGGCGCTGCACAAATGGATGGCGCAATACTTGTCTGTTCAGCTGCTGACGGCCCAATGCCACAAACCAGAGAGCACATTCTGTTATCAAGACAGGTGGGTGTTCCTTATGTGGTTGTGTTCCTGAATAAAGCTGATATGGTTGACGATGAAGAGTTGATCGAATTGGTAGAGATGGAGCTCAGAGAGTTGCTGGACATGTATGAATTTCCAGGTGATGATACGCCGATCATTAGAGGTTCTGCTTTGCTGGCACTGCAAGGTGATGAAAGCGAAATCGGCATGCCTTCGGTTATTAAATTGGTAGAAGCTCTGGATAGCTACATTCCGTTACCGGAAAGAGCAGTCGATGGTGCATTCTTGATGCCTATTGAAGATGTGTTCTCGATTTCAGGTCGTGGTACCGTAGTTACCGGACGTATTGAGCGTGGTATTATCAAAGTCGGGCAGGAAGTTGAGATTGTTGGTATCAGACCAACAGTAACTACAACAGTGACCGGCGTTGAAATGTTCCGTAAATTGCTGGATCAAGGTGAAGCTGGCGATAACGTAGGCTTGCTGTTGAGAGGCACAAAAAGAGACGACGTAGAGCGTGGTCAAGTTTTGGCGCACAAAGGCACCATTAAGCCACACGCTTTCTTTAACGCAGAGATTTATATATTATCAAAAGAAGAAGGCGGGCGTCATACACCATTCTTTAACGGTTATCGTCCACAATTCTATTTTAGAACGACTGATGTGACCGGAGCGGTTGATCTGCCTGAAGGCGTAGAAATGGTAATGCCTGGTGATAATATATCGGTAAAAGTTAAATTGATATCACCGATCGCTATGGAAGATGGTTTGCGTTTCGCAATTCGTGAAGGTGGTCGTACAGT
>JBAXTQ010000005.1:0-63013 GCA_037130115.1 Methylococcaceae bacterium | reverse complement strand
AGAGTGCTTAATATAATGATGATTTTATTTAAGCCCGTCATTCCGGCATGGATGCAGGAATCCAGTCACACGGATGTGAAACTGTGATCAAAATACTTTTCTTTGTTCTAGCTCCCGTGCATATCATAAGTTACCATCCATGGCACTGGATTCCGGCATCCATGCCGGAATGACGGTAACCTTGGATATGTGTGAATAATGAAATTCTAATCGTACAGGTCGAAATATTTACACTACTTATAAAATAAAGCTATAATAGACACTACAGGTGGTGTCACATAATGACAGAATTTAAAAAGTTATTTAAAGAACTTGAAGATTTAACAGGCAGTTCGAACACGTCATGTAAGAAATTCACAAGTTTATTAAAAGATCTTGGCTTTCAAATAGAAAGCTGTGGAAGTGCCGGACATAAGATAGCAAGGCATCCGGCTATTGATTTGGCCTTATATCCTAACTTTAATTGTGGGCATAATCAGGGTGCAGTCGTTAAGCGTGGATATATTAATACGTTATATAAATTTGTAACTCAGCATGAAGAGGCTATTAAGGAGCACTTAAAATGAATTTCGATCCTGAATCTTACACAATTACAATCCGCAAAGAAGAATGTTATGGTGAAATTCTTTATGTCGGTCGAGTAGCCGAGTTTCCTAATATCAATACATTTGAGGAAACCTTTGAAGAGGCGCGTGCGTTAATTTTGGATGCTATTCAAACGCTGAAAAAAATTGCTGACGAAACACAGGCAAATTTTCCGTTTCCCTATCCCGCTCCATCAGATGAGTTCAGTGGTCGTGTTACTTTGCGTCTCCCAAGATCACTCCATGCAAAGGTTTCAAGAATTGCCTCTCAAGATGATGTGAGTGTCAATCAATTTTTGGTGACTGCTATTGCAAGCTATGTTGGAGAAGCTGATGGCATATCAAGAGTTGTCTCGGCAGCGGTAGCTTTGTTTGAACAGGTTGCTTCGAATTCAATGACCAATGTAGTGACCACTTGGAAGGCTGCTCAATTTATACAAAATAGTGTGACGCCATCTATCGTGTCACAACCATTTAATTTGTCGGGAAAATTACTTTTAACTTGTCCGGTAACAACGTAAATATTATATATCGAGGTATCTTATAATGGTTGAAACAACAAAGATCATTTATTCAAATAAAGAATTGGTAGTCATGATGCTGAAAGACCAAGGGATCCATGATGGCAATTGGGTATTGGTCGCTAATTTGACTTTTTCTGCAATGAACATTGGGCAGTTACCTGATGGCTCAGATGCTTCACCAGCTGGTGTTGTTGCTGTCAATGGTGTTCTTATAGAGCGCGTACCTGAGCCGCTGCCGTTTTCTGTAAATGCTGCTGAAGCTAATCCTAAACCTAAGAAAGCTGCATCTAAGAAATAAGCTGCATTTTGTTACAGATTCGACGGGCTGCAATGGCGTGGCTGCCTTGAAGGAGTATTCGTTTTTTCGTTGAGTTCGTTAATCAATAGCTTTTTTGGTTAGGCTAAATTTTAACGTTTCAACAGTAAAATCCGAATACCCTAAAATGATAAGCCGTCTAAATGCCGTAACGATGCTGATAGTCTTTGATGGCGTTAAGCTGATCGCTGGACTCCGCTGTTAAATAATCAATAATATTTGCCAGCGTAATGATGGCAATAACCGGCATGTTAAAACGCTCTTGGACTTCTTGAATAGCGGAGGTGTCATTTTGCCCCTTTTCCTGTCTGTCCAAAGCAATCAAAACACCTGCGGGGATTGCACCGGCATTTGTTATTATTTCTACCGATTCTCTGACCGATGTGCCCGCAGTAATCACGTCATCCAGAATAATAACTTTGCCTTGTAGTGGTGCGCCCACCAGACTGCCGCCTTCGCCATGATCTTTTGCTTCTTTACGGTTGAAAGCAAAAGGAATGTCTTTATCCGTTATTTGGGCGTAGGCGATAGACGTCGCGCTGACCAGCGGGATGCCTTTGTAGGCCGGGCCATAAAGAATGTCCGGTTTAATGTCGGATTGAATGAGTGCCTGCGCATAAAAATGCCCCAATTTTCCCAGTTGAGTGCCGGTATTAAACAGGCCGGTATTGAAAAAATAAGGACTGGTTCGCCCTGATTTTAACTGGAACTCGCCGAATTTTAATACACCACAATCCAGTGCGTAGGTAATAAAGTCTTTTTGATAATCGAGCATAAATTTAGGTTAAAGGTTAAAGGTTAAAGGTTAAAGGTTAAAGGTTAAAGGTTAAAGGTTAAAGGTGGCATTGTTATCAGCGAGCGTTTGGTTGTAATTTTCTGATAGCGATACGGAAGTCACTCCCTATTTTTTGCCAATCTCCACGCAAGTGCTCAAGGTCAGACTGTTGGTTTAAGGATTCTTTACAATTGGATTGTTTTTTTAATTCTGGATCGATATATAGGTCTGATCCAGATAAGCCCTGTAGAAATGATTCAAAAAACGTTGACTTCATAACTTGCTCCTAATTGTTATTTTGATGATATATACCGTAACTAATTTTATCCTACTTAAAAATAGCTTTCCCTGGCGATTAGCAAATATTCAATCAAAGCCTTGAGCAAAATCAAGGCATGAATTTTTCTAAAATGTTGTCCATAAAATTCCAGCCTTGTTCTGAACAATAATAACGATTATCTTGGTAGATAAGCAATTCTTGTTTAAGGCAGGTTGACAAGGCAGGTTCCAGTGTCGCTATGGCAAGGCCGGTTGTGGCTTGATAAGTGTCCGGAGTAAAGCCTTGTTTTAGGCGTAAGTGATTCATAATAAATTCCAGGGGCAGTTCGGTTACAGAAATAATCTCAGAGCCGCCGTTTTTATGGGTGTCACTTAAATACTGTTCCGGGCTTTTGGGTTTAAAGCTGCGGATAATCTGTTGGGGTAAGGCTTGCGTTATTTTACCGTGAGCACCCGCGCCTATTCCCAGATAATCGCCAAATTGCCAATAGTTTATATTATGACGACATTGCAAGCCGGGTTGGCTATAAGCTGAAACCTCATACTGCTGATAACCCTGATCGGCCAATAGTTTTTGACACTGTTTTTGCGTGGTAAAAATAAGCTCGTCATTGGGTAATTGCGGCGGAAATTTATGAAAATAAGTATTGGGTTCCAACGTTAATTGGTAAAAAGAAATGTGTGTCGGCTTTAGACTGATAGCGGTCGCCACATCTGTTTTGCTGTCATCAGGGTTGGAGTCGGGCAGGCCAAACATCAAATCCAGATTGAAATTTTCAAAGCCGGATTGATGGGCGATTTCTGCGGCAATAATGGCTTCGTGTGCCGAGTGTACCCGTCCCAGTTTTTTTAACAGCTTATCATTAAAGCTTTGTACGCCAATGGATAAACGGTTAATGCCCAAGGCTCTAAATTCGGCAAACTTATGACTCTCAAAAGTACCCGGATTGGCTTCAAGGGTAATTTCAATAGCAGTTTTTAACGTGACCTGTTGTTCTATGCCGCGTAACAAACGATTGATAGATTCAGGCGAAAACAGACTGGGCGTACCGCCGCCAATAAAAATACTACTGATAGGGCGGGTGATCGCGTAGCGTTGCAAGTCTTTAGCCAAATCATTGAGTAGTGCGTCAATATAGGCCGCTTCCGGCGTGTCGGCTTTAACGGCATGAGAATTAAAATCGCAATAAGGGCATTTTTTAATGCACCAGGGAATATGAATGTAGAGACTCAGTGGCGGCAAAGGCATGTTAACGATGAGTGTAGAAAGTGTCCAGTTTACCATTATTTGAGATGAGTCGGCTGTTTTGGCGATGATTGAGCTTACATGCTGTACAATTAACGCCATTATGTTGTGCGATTTCCTGCGCTGTTTGGGGCTTTCATGCTTTGATGTCGCCTTGGTTAACACCTTATTTAACCGCCGTTAAGTTCCATAAAATTTCATATCCCTTTTAATGCTATCAATCATGTTCCCGTTTTAACTATGAAAATCTCCCGACTCCTGTTGTTTATGTTAATGGTTATCGCCGTTAATGGCCTGTTCTCGTGGTTAAGCAATTTACCTCAAGATGCAGGGCCTGATGTGCCTGATGGTAAAATCAGCAGTGTTTCGTTTGCCCCGTTCCGCGAGGGAGAAAGTCCATTAACAGAAGTATTTCCTACGGCTGAAGAGATAGACGAAGATTTACGGCTGCTGTCTACCGAAACTCATACCATTCGTACTTATGCCAGTACACGCGGCTTGACGGATGTTGCGGCCATGGCTCAAAAATACGGTCTTAATGTTATTCAGGGGGCCTGGATTGGCGGCATGACCATGGCTGAGGAGAATCAGGCGGAGATTGATCAATTAATTAAAGTGGCCAACCAATATCCCGATGTTATCAAGCGCGTTATTGTCGGTAATGAAGTTCTGCTCAGGGGCGAGTTGAAGCCGGAACAATTGCTGCAATACATCCGCCAAGTTAAAAAGGCCGTCAAACAACCGGTTTCTTATGCCGATGTCTGGTCTTTTTATATACGCTATCCGGAAATTGCCAAGGAAGTTGATTTTTTTACCGTGCATATCTTGCCGTATTGGGAAGATGAACCTTTAAAAATTGAAGACACCGCCGCCCATATAGAAAAAAATTACCGAAAAATTCGCGAGGCTTATCCCGATAAACCCATTTTAATCGGTGAGTCGGGTTGGCCCAGCGCCGGACGTCAGCGCGGTTGGGCGGTGCCCAGTGTGGTTAATGAAGCCAAATTTATCCGCTCGTTGGTGCAATTAGCCAATAAAAACGGTTTTGACTACAATATTGTTGAGGCCTTTAACCAGCCCTGGAAAAGCCAGCTTGAAGGCGTGGTCGGCGCTAATTGGGGACTTTATTCGGCAGACCGCAAACTGGTATTTCCCCTGACCTGCAACGTAACGGAAAATCCTTTGTGGCTGGAGCAGTTGCTTTATGCAGGATTGATTACGCTCCTTGTCGTTGGCTGGCAAGCCAAAGCGCTCGTGGAGCTGGGTAGCCTTCGTTTGTTGGGTTTTATCGGCTTTACCCAATTGCTCAGTGTTTTGCTGGTTAATCAGGTAGCCGGTAATTGGTATACCAGTTACAGCTTGATCGAGCGGCTACATGCTTTGTGTATTGCCGGTTTGAGCGTGTTATTGGGTGCTTTGATACTGCTGCGCACACTGGACAGGTTAAGCGACAAAATAAGCGAAAAGAGTGGCGTATGGATACGCTACCTGATGCTGGCTTTTATTGCGATTGCTTTATATAAATCACAGGCGCTGGCGCTGAATGGACGCTATTTAAGCTTTCCTTCTCCGCAGACCATCATACCGGTGGTTGGAACAGTCGGTTTTATGTTGATGAGTTATCTTGTCAATCGCAAACATTTTACTTTCGCACGGGCAATTAACGATTTATTGGGTACACAAACCCTTTCAGTGCAACGGGCTAAAATAATCGGTTGGGTATTAGCGGTAACCGGATTGAGTTTAATCATCTTTGAAACGGCCTTTGTTATGCAAAACTCAAACTATGAACAAGCTTATCCTATTGTTTATGAGAGGATTTATGCCGCCTTGATGGTCACTATCAATTACAGTCAATTATTTGGTTGGCCCTTGTTGATTACCGCAGCGCTTCTCAAAATTCCGTTACGGGCAGGTGCTTATGCGCTGGCTTTTATGGTTTTGGCGATTATCACCGGCGAAACCTGCACGTTTATCATGGGACACGATTTTATCGAGAGCTACCCCAACGTTGGCGAAAGAATCTGGATCTCTTTCGTCTACACCATCACCAATCCACAATTGTTGCTTTGGTTGGCCAGTTTACTGATACTCGCGTTGCCGTTGTGGAAGTATCAAGAGAAGAAGGCTTTGGGCGCTTAAGGGGATTTATAGGGATTTTCGTAGGCTGGAATAAGGCTTTTCAAGCGTAAGCGAGCTGAGCTTTTCCGGCATCCGGTACGAGTCTGCCGGAAACGCCACCACGCGCTGCGCTTGGGTAGTCTTATTCCGGCCTACGCCTAATGTTTGTTATCGCTGAATCATCTAACGAACAGCGATTTTAGATAAATCAATCCAAAACTTGCTCAATATAACCAATAAGGTTAATATTCCGGCATGGAAAAACAAACACCTCACTGTAAATTATCAGTCGTCAAAGCCATGATCGAAGCGGGAAATGTCCGTTCAACCAAATCAGCGCTCATGGGTGGTGAAGCCATGGGGTTTGGCTACGATGATATTATCGATGTCATTATGGCGTTGAATCGGACAGACTTTTATAAAAGTATGACGACGCATATCGATCATCGGGTTTGGCAGGATGTGTATAGACCAACCACATCAGCCGGGGAGGTTTACCTGAAACTAACGGTTATAGACGATGTGCTCATTGTATCTTTTAAGGAGTTATAAACATGAAATGTCCGACTTGTGCCATGGCAGAGCTGCTGCATGATACCCGCGATATATCCTACACTTACAAAGGTGAAACTACGACACTTCCAGAGGTGACGGGTGACTTTTGCCCTGCATGTGATGAGGCTGTTTTTGATCAGGCGGAATCACGACGAGTAAGCGCTTTAATGCGTGAATTTTCAAAACAGGTAAATGCTGCCATTGTCGATCCTGGTTTTATTATCAGTGTTCGTAAAAAGCTTGCGCTCGACCAGAGGGAAGCGGCGGAGCTATTTGGCGGTGGAGTCAATGCTTTTTCACGCTACGAGAATGGCAAGACCAAGCCACCTTTGGCACTGGTCAAGTTGCTCAAGATACTGGATCGTCATCCCGATCTACTGAATGAAGTCAGGGCAGTGTAAAGCAAGTTAGTCTGGTGCAGGATGAGTCTTGACGTATCCTAAAATTGACCGTTTAAATCGCGTCTGTTTTTTTTCTCAAAATTAAGACAACCGGCGCGTCCAGGCACTAAAATAGGCCAACCATCACTTACTCTCTAGTCTATCGTGCTAAATATCATCTGGATTTGCTTCTTCCTCTCCGCTTTTTTTATCGCACTGTTTAAACTGGTTTTTCTGGGTGACCAGCAGGTTTTTGCACAAATCATGGAAGCCATGTTTAGCTTGGCAAAATCGGCTTTTGAGATTTCGTTAGGCTTAACCGGCGTACTGGCGTTATGGCTGGGGATTATGAAGATTGGCGAAAAGAGCGGCTTTATTCTGTTATTAACGCAAAGTCTTACGCCATTATTTAGCCGTTTAATGCCGGATGTACCCAAAGGACATCCCGCGTTAGGCGCTATCGTGATGAATATTTCCGCCAATGCCTTGGGACTGGATAATGCCGCAACGCCTTTAGGAATAAAGGCCATGAAGGAGTTGCAAACATTAAACCCCGATCCTGACACGGCCAGTAACGCGCAAATTCTGTTTTTGGTTATCAATACCTCGGGCGTTACCTTATTTCCCATCACGATTTTTACTTATCGCGCCCAACTCGGTGCAACCAATCCCACTGACGTGTTTATCCCGATATTAATCGCAACCTATATGTCAACGCTGGCCGGTTTGCTTGCCGTCGCTTTTGTGCAAAAAATCAATTTACTGGATAAAGTGGTTATGGCTTATCTGGGCGGCTTTACGCTGGTCGTTGGCGGTCTGCTGGTTTATTTTTCCAGTTTGCCGCAACAGTTAATGCTTCAGCAATCCGCAACTATCAGTAACGTCATTTTGTTTTCCTTGGTCATCAGCTTTATTTTGGGTGCCGTTTACAAAGGCATCAATGCTTACGATGCCTTTATAGAAGGCGCTAAAGAAGGCTTTCAAACGGCCATACTGATTATTCCTTATTTGGTTGCCATGCTGGTTGCCATTGGTGTGTTTAGAGCCAGTGGTGCTTTGGAGATGCTGGCAGATTTGGCAAGGACTCTCGTGCATCATTTTGGCATCGATGATCGTTTTGTGGATGCGCTTCCGACGGCATTAATGAAGCCTTTTAGTGGCAGCGGTGCCAGAGCGATGATGATTGACACCATGAAGACGCATGGTGCAGATTCCTTTGCAGGGCGTCTGGCATCGGTTGTGCAGGGCAGTACCGAAACCACTTTTTATGTATTGGCCATTTACTTTGGCTCGGTGGGTATCAAACGTATTCGTCATGCCGCTGCCTGTGGGATAATAGCGGATTTTGCAGGCATTATTGCCGCAATTTTTGTTACCTATTGGTTCTTTGGATGATTAATGAAAGTTCACCTTAAAACACTCGGCTGCCGTCTTAATGAAGCAGAATTGGAAACCTGGGCGCAAGCGTTTCAAAAGTCCGGCCATTCCATTACCAGGCAGGCAGAAGCCGCGCAGCTGATTGTGATTAATTCCTGTGCAGTCACGCAGGATGCCGCCAGAAAATCCCGTCAGCTTATTCGCCGCATACACCGCGATAATCCACAAGCCAAGTTGGTGGTTAGCGGTTGTTACGCGACCTTAAATCAAGACGAAGCCGCGTCTTTGCTGGGCGTTGATTTGGTTGTCAGCAACAAGGATAAAGATCAACTGGTAGAGAAAACCTTAACCGAACTTAATATGGACGTGATGCCCGCCATGTCCACAGAGCCGGGTGAAATATCTTTATTTACTCGCGGACGGCAACGCGCTTTTGTTAAGGTGCAAGATGGTTGCCGTTATCGCTGCACGTTTTGCATCGTTACCGTAGCGCGTGGCGATGAAGTCAGTCGCCCGGTGCAGGCCGTAATCGATGAAATTAATGCCCTGCATAAACAAGGTATTACGGAAGTGATTTTGACCGGCGTCCATTTAGGCGGCTATGGCAGTGATTTGGGCAATAATCTGTCTGATTTAATTAACGCCATTTTATCTGAAACAACTATTCCACGGCTTAGGCTGGGTTCTTTAGAGCCGTGGGAATTGCCGGAAGATTTCTTTACGCTCTTCCATAACCCCCGTTTGATGCCGCACTTGCATTTACCGCTGCAAAGCGGTTCAGATACCGTGCTGCGCAGAATGGCAAGGCGTTGTAAAACGGAAGAGTTTGCGGCCATTGTTAGCCAATTACGGGCACAAATCCCGCGCTTTAATATCACTACCGATATTATTGTCGGCTTTCCCGGCGAAACCGAGGAAGAATGGCAGGACAGTTTTAACTTTATCAAGCAAACCGGTTTTGGTCATATCCATATCTTTACCTATTCCAGTCGTGAAGGCACAAAAGCCGCCACCTTGCCAAACCAGCTGACCAATGAGATAAAGAAACAGCGCAGCCAACAGTTACATGCCTTAGCCAATGACATGAAGCTGGCATTTTGCCAGGAAAATATCGGCAATGAATTTCCGGTATTATGGGAAGGTTACCACGAACCCCTTGACGGCGAAAAACAGCGGGTATTTGGCTATACACCCAATTACCTTAAAGTCAGTTGTGTGATAAACAACGATGAATCGGTTGAAAATCAGACGATTACCACGCGATTAATAGCGGTCGAAGAAGGTTATATTGTTGGTGAGATTAAGAATTTCGTTGCGTGATTAAGCCCGGATAATTGTCGATCATGTTTAATTTTTAGATTGATAGCGCGTAGAAACGCAGAATTCGTGGTGTGGTATGTGGCGATTGCTGTAAACCATCGCAAATTCTTTGCACGACGGCCTGATCCATTATTTCATGAGCTATTAGCTGGCCTGATTTTACGCCGCGAAGTAGCGCATTAGCGGCTTCTATTCGCGCCTTTGCATAATAGACATAACTTTCATGCTTGATAAAACGATGCTCGCCCGGTTGGAGAATACAGGTTGAATCATAAGGCAAGCTTTTGGGAGCGGAGGCAATATTAACTAACAGCACCTGCTTTTCATTAAAATCAGGTGCTTCTATGGGGTCGGTCAATAATACGAAAAGATGTTTGCGTTCAGGATCATTCGCTGGCCCTGATGGAATGAGTAGCGACGCCCGTTTGAACGGGACAAACAGACTCATAAAGCCGCAAATAGTTCGTCGATGTGTTGCTGTTCGTTGATGTGGTCTGCCAAGCGTTTGGCTTCATCGGCAGGACGGCCTAACGCTTGGAACAGTTTTTCAAAGCGGATTGGCTGGGATGAGCCGTGTGGGTCTTCCCATTCTTTGCAGTGTTGATGGGTGTAATCCCGTATTTCCCAACGACTCATGCTGCCGAATTGATTCCAAATTGATTCCAGTACGTCGGTGTCAGCTTTGCTAAGCTCGTCAAGTGCGTCCAGTTGCAATCCGGTTTTAAGCGAGAGTTCATGATTTTCTTTTGCCGAAATCAAGTCTTCCCAGCCATTAGGCCCAGACTCAACATCACCGTCCATCAGATTTAAAGTCATAGACAGCACAGGCCCATGTGGCATAGACACCAAGCAATCGCCGGTCATGGACAAGCCGTGTAAGCGCAAAGACTCCCTGTCGGCCAGATAAAGCAATTTCATTAGCTTTAAATGCGACATGCGACCGCCTCTTTTATATAAAAAGTAAGCTGCCATTTGGCTGACTTTGCGCTCGTTAAGCACCATATTCGTTCCGCTGATGTTTAGGTTAAAGACTGCATAAAAACAATGATCGAATGCCGGTCTGGGGTGGATTATAGCCAATATTGTGGCATGGCGTCATTATTTCTTAACAAGCGTGATGTCTGCTTTTTTATATTCGATGTTCAAGTTTTTAATTCTTGATTTTAGAGAGGCTCATTGAGTCAAGCCTTACCGCCATGATTGAGATCATGTAGATAATGCAATAATCCTTAAGGTGCAATCATTACGAAAGGGGTTGCTCCATCATGGGGTAGCTGTTTTACCCCGTCATAACGTGAACCTTACAAGCATAAAAAAAACCCGCCAAGCCTTACAGCTTGCGGGTTTTTGTACGTCTTTGATTCTGTCTGAATTCACCGGTGGAGGTTGCGGGCGGAATCGAACCGCCGTAGATGGCTTTGCAGGCCACTGCATAACCATTTTGCTACGCAACCATAAAGGTGAAATAGAAAAGCCGCGATAAATCACGGCTCTTCATTTATATATTGGAGCGGGAAACGAGATTCGAACTCGCGACCCCAACCTTGGCAAGGTTGTGCTCTACCACTGAGCTATTCCCGCTTTGAATTTATTTGGCTATTATAAGGATTTTAAAAATCCTGTCAAACTTTATTTTCATTGAACGTCAATTGCCAAGGCCCAAGCTTCGTTGCCTTTACAGTCACCGTCTTCGATTCTGACTTTAGCATAGGTTTTTTGCTTGCCATAAGCATCTGCAAATTCCAGTACGGAAACAGGAGTACCTTGGGGGATATGCTGGCAAACGCTGGATCTATCTTTTTCTTCAGTATCATCATAAGCCGCTATAGCGCCCGGTGTTGCTACCAAACGAACCGTTGCCGCTACGTCATAAGAATTGGCACTCTTCAATACATAGCGTTGACCTATAGCAAGATCTTTAAGCGCCGGCCCGGAGATAACCGGTTTGGCACTGTCATCGCCGCCCATTGTCATCAGTAAAACAAGCAGAACGGCTATTCCGCCAAGACTACCAAAAAATACTTTTGGATTGGATTCTTTTAAGTTCAAGAAAGAAGACACCATATTGCCGGCAGCGCCTGTTGCCGCCTCTACGGGTTGCGTAACATTTTCTTGTGGTTGAACATTTTCTTCTGGTTTGGCGTTTTCTTCATTACTCATTTCTCATCCTCACATTAGTGTAATTTTATTTATTATATTGATGAATCATTGCTTAACGTCTTATTAAGTCGAGTCAGACAACGGTAAGCCTTATTAATTGATCAATCCATAACTACTCAAAAGCAGGTTGAGCACTAACGTGTTCCTACTTAATGGGTAAACTTATCACGATCAAAAAAAAATTCAAGTGCTTTGTGACCCTTGTCCGGCACATAAGCACTATACTTTAAGATTAAATGAACTCGTAGTCTTTTTTGGCTGGCAGCTGTTTTCTGTTTTCAACGGCATTAATACCGGCAAACTGCCAGTAACCCAAGTCGACATTTATCTCGTTTTTTAGTGCTGTTGGTTTGCGTAATAAAAAAACGCCATTGAGTTTTTAACCTCCGCCTTTTTTCACCATCATACCTTTTGATGGATTATAGCCAATAATGGCTGCCGTCATAAAAACCAGGAACGCGACTAACGTATAAATAAAAGCGTGCTGATTAAATTGTCCATACAGGGCAAAACGGATTAATTCAACCGCTTGTGAAAAGGGATTGTATTGCGCCAACTTGCTAAGCAATACGCTGGATTCTTTCATTTTCCATAAAGGATACAATGCGGTTGACATAAAAAACATCGGGAAAATGACAAAATTCATGACACCGGCAAAATTTTCCAGTTGTTTTATGAACGATGACAATAATAATCCCAGCGCCCCCAGCATTAATCCCGACAGCATCAAGGTTGGCAATACCCACAAATAGCCTTGCCACGGCGCATGAATGTCATAAAACCAGGCAATGCCTAAAAACACATAGACCTGCAAGATGGATACACCGGTTCCTGCCAGTAATTTACTGAGCAATAAAAACCAGCGCGGTAACGGACAAACCATCAGTATCCGCATACTGCCCATTTCTCGGTCATAAACCATGGATAATGAGCTCTGCATGCCGTTAAAGAGTTGTATCATGCCAATCAGTCCCGGCGTAATATACACTTCATACAGAATGTAGGTTTCGTAGGGCGGGGTAATGGCAAGCCCCAAGACAGCCCTAAAGCCGGCGGCAAAAACAAACAACCAGACCAGAGGCCTGACCAAGGCGGAAATAAAGCGTTCCCGTTGGGTAACAAAACGCCATAACTCACGTCCGATAATGCCCCATAAGGCCCGCCAGTAATGCATTATGTTCATGCTTGCTCTCCTTGCGTCAAGTTGTAAAAGGCATCTTTTACCAGGGTTGTATTGGTTATTTTTAAAACGTCATCCACTGTGCCATTGGCTTTTATTTGGCCTTTATGCAGCACGATTAAATGATCGTCCGGATAAATTTCATCGATTAAATGACTCGCCCATAAAACCGCCAGTTTTTCATCGGCTGCCAATTGATGCACATAGTCAACAATGGCTAACCGGCTGGGCACATCCAAACCCACAGTTGGTTCATCCAGCAACAACAACGCCGGTTTATGCAGTAATGCCCGGGCAATTTCTACGCGCCGCCGATGACCGCCATTAAGTTGGCGAATTTTTTCAAAGCGCCGATCAAACATATTTAAGCGTTCCAGTTCTTGCTGAATCCGTTGCATGGCTTCTTTACGTCCCAACCCGTGCAGAGCAGTGTGGTAACGTAAATTTTGCATGACCGTTAAATCCACATCCAGGGTGGTTTGCTGAAAAACCACGCCCAACTTTGCCAAGGCTTGGCGAGTTTGCTGTTTAATATCAAAACCACATAATTCAATACGACCTTCATGGGTGTCATACAGTCGGGTGATCAACGAAAACAACGTGCTCTTGCCGGCACCGTTAGGGCCCAAGAGCAAGGTGCATTCACCGGCACATATCTTAAAACTGACCTGATCCAGTGCTTTCTTGCCACTATAAGAGAAGCTTAAATTCTCGATGGATAATGCGATGGCTGGCTTCATGGTTTTACCGCAACGCCCCAGGGATAATTCCCCACACCCACCGATTTAGTCACGGTTTGAGTATCCAGATCAATAATTGAAATATCGTTACTGGTGCCGTTGGTGGTGTAGAGACGTTTTTGATCGGGAGAAAAAGCCAGATTCCATACCCGTTGACCAACCAACAGCGTTTTTTCAACCTCAAACGTTTTGGCATTAACGACCGCCACACGATTGGCAGGCCCCAAAGCCACATAGCCTCTATTGCTGTCTTTATCAATGACCACGCCTACCGGCTGAATTTTATCGGCAGTCACACCGGAAACTTCAAACTTGATGGTTTTGATGATTTGCTGGGTCTTGGCATCCAGAATCATTAAGGTGCCGGCCATTTCTGAAGTGACCCATAATTGCTGACTGTCTGCGGTAAAACCAACGGCTCGCGGACGCGGATCAACCAGCGTATTTTCTACGATCGTATTGGTCTTGGTATCAATCCAATGCACCATGTTGGTGGTTTCCGAGGCGCTGATCAGCCACTTGTTATCAGGGCTAACGGTAATGCCTTCGGGTTCCACGCCGACTTTGATTTGCTTGATGACTTTCTTTTTGGCAATATCAATCACCGTCACCAAACTATCATCTTCGTTTGATACGTAAATCTTGTCACCCGCAGGATTTAGCGCAAAAGTCTCAGGGTCATCGCCCGATGGTAATTTTCCGACTTCTTTTAGGGTTTCTGCATCAATTATTTTTATGGTGTTGTCGTCACTGGTGGCGATGTACAAAAGCTTGTTGTCCGGGCTAATGGCAATGCCACGGGGGCGCTGACCTATCGGCACCGTTTTGATTAGCTTGCCGGTTATTGGATCAACCACCGCCAGTGCATTATCTTTTTCCAACGTGACAAAAACGCTTTCAGCGTGAACGACGCCTGCCAATGCCAGCGCTAAAAACAAACCCAAGCTCTTTTTTTTCAATATCATTTACTTATCCCACTTACATTGTGATTCAGGTTGATCATAACCCAAGGTATCCAGTTCGGTTTTTGGATGTAAAAAGCCTTCAATGGGCGCGACCGCGACTAATGATCGTGGCGCTGCCAGCAAAACAGGTTGTCGCAACTGGCCATCCCAAGCCCGAAAGGACAAAGGGTTTCCGGTATAGCCATTTAAGGTAAAGGCATCGCTTAGCATATACTCTTTAACGGGGTTTAGGTCATTGGATTTGGTGCGTGTAGCGGCTTCACCGATCGCTCTAACCGCCAAATAAGCGGCATAATCTTGCTCTTCCATCCAGCGGCCGGCTTTTTCTTTAAAGCGGTTTTGAATCTGCACCGCGCCCCATTGTTCATGGGTTTTGTGCCAAGGGGTCGCAATCAATCCTTGAGTACCGATTACCGGTCTTGGAATCCAGGTGCGATAATCCAGATATTCACCAAACTGACCTTGTTCATCCGCCACCACCAAGACATCGTAATCCTCATCGGTTTGGGTAAATACGGCGACATCCGATTGCGCCGTACGCCTGGCATCGTAGGTATGTTCCCAGGTTTTTTCTGTCACTATAGTCATGCCAAAACGCTTGGCAGACCGCTTGATGGCATCGGCAAACAGCCGGTCTTCCTGATTTGAGCCAATGATTAGAAACCATTTAGTCCAGCGTTTTTTCATAATATATTGCGCCAAAGCGTCAGCACGCATGGCTCGGCTGGGCAACAAGTGCAAAACATGACGGCGGCATTGCTCATTGCGCAACGCATCATCCACCGTTGCCACATCAAATAACAGCATTTGTTTGGCAGTCGGCAAGTCAGCGAGTTGATTTAATTGCTCCGCAGGTAAATTAACCACCACATACTGAAATTTATTGGCCAGCTCTTTATTAAAGGTTTCAATAACGTTGCCGTCTAACGGCACCATAAACTTTTTTAAATGATAGTGCTGCCCGGTAAATTCCCCGGTGGTATTATCATCATCAATGCCCAGTTCAGCACCGATAACACCTTTGTCTTTAATAAAAACATCCAGATTGGATAACGGAGCCGGTACGTTTTGCTCTTGTGTTAAATAAGCAATATTAATAGCTTGTTTAGCTTTTTCAACCACAGCGCCGGTGCTAATTAATGGCATAATTAACAGCATATTTACCATTATTTGAAAGCCTAAATTAATTGATCGCATTATTTCCTTGGAATAAAAGTTCGTATTTTCTAATTTTAACGGATTCAAAAACTTTTTTTTAGATTTCGCAAAAGTTTACAACAAGGAGCGGTTAAACTAACGCTTGAAACCTAAGGTTAATTCACTCAAACTTCAGCAATCCGTATTCTTCCCAGTCTACTTATGGAATTAACAGGCCAACCTAAAATGACACACAGCACGCTAAGCGCAATAACCCTCTATCCGGTAAAATCATTGACCGGTATTAGTGTAACCCGTTGGCCGGTAACTAAAACAGGGCTTTTATACGACAGAAAATGGATGCTTATTGACGAGGCAGCGCAATTTTTAAGTCAGCGAAAGCTGCCGAAAATGGCTTTAATTAAAACGGCGCTAACCGACACACATTTAATTCTGTCAGCACCCGACATGGAAAACCTGTCATTAACTTTAACGCCGACGGGTGGCGATATTATTAACAGCACGATATGGCATGACCAGTGTGAGGCGCGTAGCGTATCACGGGAAGCGGATCAATGGCTGAGCCGGTTTTTAAAGCAGGAATGTCGACTGGTTTATCAGCCGGACGAGATGATACGGCAAGTTGATCCCCATTATGCCAACCAAACTGACACCGTGGCCTTTGCTGACGGCTTTCCGTTTTTGATAATTTCAGAAAACTCATTGGTTTTATTAAATCAGGCAATGCAATTAAATTTACCGATGACCCGCTTCAGACCCAATCTGGTTATTTCCGGTTGCCCCGGTTATGCCGAAGACAGTTGGAGAGAAATTAGTATAGGCGCTATTGATTTCAGGTTAACCAAGCCATGTTCCCGTTGCTCGGTTCCGGCCATTGATCCAGAAACTGCACAAACCGGCAAAGAACCGCTGACAACGCTCAGCCGTATCAGAAAATGGGAAAATAAAATCTACTTTGGACAAAATGCCCTGCATAATCAGAGCGGCATATTAAGCGTCGGTGATATCGTGCAAGTTAAAGTGACGGGTACAAAACAACCACCGATTTGATTTAAGGAACGTTTTTTCTTCGTGGTGCTAATTATTCAAGCCCTTTAATCAAGGGATTTAATGATTTTCTCAGTGAGAGATTCTACACCTTTTACGATTATTTTTTTCTCGCCGCCTTTAACTTCGTAAAGGTATTCGCCAACCAGAGCTTCTTTTTTGACATCGACCAGATGAGTCATGAGATAAAAAAACAAAAAACTGGGCTTGTGCAGTCTTCCAACGATCACATAATCCGCATTAAATTGTTTGCCCAGTTGAGCCGCAACATCCGGATGATCAAAAAGATAACCTGCTCCGGCAGTCGCTAATTGTTGGGCATCCGGACTGATGGACACTATGTCGAAACCTGATTTTTTAAGTTCGTTTTCCATTAGCGGCTTAATTGACGCTGTGCGGATTATTTCTGCCGGTATGCGCGGGGCAAGTGTCATGTCTTTTAATTCAAAATCCAGAACTGCTATGCGGGGTTTTGCAGATACATCAGCAAATGTCATGCACATTAATAGTGCGAAAAACAAGGAGTGCAATTTAACGATCTTATTCTTTTTCATAAGTTATAATTTTGGTAAATTAAGACGCAAAATAGTAAGTCAATCGACTGATAGCGCTATCTAAAGCTGGCCTTATCATTGCGACGTACAGAAACAATATAACGCTTTAGGCGGGCAAGTAAAGATTGTTCCTGTTTGCTTTGAATAAGTGCTTTCACTTTGAAAAAGATCAGAATTAAACAGTTTCTGCTGAACTGTTATAACGTGATTAACTTAAAAGGAAAACCAATGCATCACGAAACTCACCGCACTCATCGTATAGGCTGGCTACGCGCTGCTGTTTTAGGCGCAAATGATGGCATTGTGTCAACAGCCAGTTTAATCGTGGGTATTGCCGCCTCCCATGCCGCACATAACGATATTGTATTGGCCGGTGTCGCCGGACTGGTTGCAGGCGCCATGTCGATGGCGGCCGGTGAATATGTGTCAGTCAGTTCACAAGCCGATACCGAACAAGCCGATTTGGCGCGTGAACGCAGAGAGCTGGATGAAAATATTGAACATGAACAAAAAGAATTACAGGCTATTTATGTAGCGCGAGGACTTGATCCTGTTCTGGCTGAACAAGTTGCAGAACAACTGATGAATCATGATGCCTTGGGTGCGCACGCCCGTGATGAGTTGGGTATTTCTGCAACAGGCACAGCACGCCCGATTCAAGCAGCACTGACTTCGGCAACCACTTTCGCTATTGGCGCAGTGTTGCCACTATTAATTGTCCTGTTTGCCCCTGAGTCAAATTTAATCGTTTTTGTGTCATCCGCCTCCTTGCTATTTCTTGCCTTACTGGGTACTTTAGCCGCTTATACCGGTGGCTCCGGTATTATTAAAAGCGCTTTCCGGGTAACTTTCTGGGGCGCGTTGGCGATGGGGTTAACTGCGGGTGTCGGGGCTGTTTTTGGAGCCGTTGTGTAAAACGGCTTCACGATAACTCAGTAGTGCATTTGAATTTTGCTTTGGAATCGGGTAGCTCGCAATAAATAATATACAACGGTGAATTTCCCAATGTCGTTAAGTCAAGTGCCTCTTGGCAAGATAAGCCGTTGGCTGAGCGGAGCCGAAGCCCGGCAAAATCGCTTCGACTCCGCTCAGCCAACGGCTTAACTTAATGACATTGGTAATGTTTCCCTTCTTTTTCAAAGAGGGGGAATGAATAAATGCACTTTGGTTTGTTCTTGACTTTTAAAGCAAAAAAAGGTCACAATAAATCCATTCTAATAAAAAAAGGGTCTTAAATGCAGGTTTCTATGCATGAATTCAAGTCTCATTTGTCCAGTTATGTCAGTCAAGCGCAATCCGGGGAGTTGATTGAGTTAACCTCACATCGCAAAGTGGTGGCTCGGCTTATCGGTGTTCCGTCTATTGATAGTACTGGTATTTCTTGCTTGCTAACGTCGGGTGTTGCTACTTGGCAAGGCGGAAAACCGCTGGGTGCAACATTTAAATTACAAGATTATGGCAAGCCGGTTTCTGTGTTGGTACTGGAAGATCGTGGATGATTTTATTTTGCGACACCTCAGCGTTAGTTAAATTGTATATTGTAGAAGTGGGTAGTGATGAATTAAAATTGCAGGTACAGGAAGCTGAGGCCGTTGCAGTGTGTCGAATTGCTTGGGCAGAGGCTTATGCTGCATTGTCCAGGCGTGCCAGGGAAGTACCTGAAGACGCGTTTATCATCGAGCAGGCCAAGACGGCGCTTGCGGCAGATTGGCCGCACTTCGTAGTATTGGAAATTGACCAGCCGTTGGTTGAGCGTGCAGGAGACTATGCTGATACCTTTGCCTTGCGTGGCTACGATAGTGTTCAGCTTGCAGCAGCTTTTGAGACAGGCCGCATTTCACAATCTCCCATATTCTTTGCTTGCTTTGATTTACGTTTGAATAAGGCAGCCAAGCTTTTGGGCATGTCTTGTTTATAGCTTTTAGCAATCAATTATAGAAAATCTGATGGCATTTACTTTCATTTCGAAGAGGCATTGATCAATATATGAAGTATTAGTGGCTGGCTTCCATGTTGTTCAATCGAGACTACCCCTTTTTTAGAAAGTATTTGTCAGGCTATAAAAACGCGTCATCTTGTGATACGAAATAGCTAATCATTTTAACCAGTTTACATTATTACCGACACAATAAATGCGCCTAACCCCACAACAACAATTCGCCATACGTACCACAGCGACCGAAACCTTTGGTGAAGAAGTTAATGTTTGGCTTTTTGGATCACGGGTAGATGATAGCAAACGAGGCGGAGATATTGATTTGCTGATAGAAACAAACCAATCAGATGTTGCCGCAATTGTTCGCGCAGAACTGGCTTTTTTGACGAAATTAAAAATGAAGCTGGGAGAGCAAAAAATAGATGTGTTGGTTGATTATCCTACACGCCACTATACGCCTCCCATTTTTACCATTGCCAAGCAAACAGGCATCCAATTATGAGTAATGATATACCGTTGTTACGACTACAGGACGCTTGGCGCGAATGTGAGCGGCATATTTATCATCTTTTCCATGCCATGTTGTCTATCCACACATTCATGCCATTAACAGATAAAACATATAGAGCCATGTAGAAGTAAAGCGACATTCGATCACCCTCACCCCAACCCTCTCCCGGAGGGAGAGGGAGCTGAATGTTGCTTTACTTCTAAGTCACTCTATATATAAACCTTACTGATGAACAAGTACAGGATATAGATCAGTTTATTCTACGATATACAAAGCTGCAGGATACGATGGGCGGTCGCTTATTTCCGGCGATATTAAGCTATTTGACTGAGCAATTTGAAGATCGTCCAATGCTGGATAAGCTTAACAGGCTAGAAAAGCTGGGTTATATTGACAATGTTGAAAGTTGGCAGACAGTTAGAAATATTCGAAACAAATTTGCGCATGATTATCCAGACGACCCCGATAAAAATGTTGCCCATTTGAATGTTGCTTTGGAGTCTGTGAGCGTTTTATATGGCCTCTTAAACACTATTAATAAGCGATTAAAAGAGTCGTATCCTATGCTTGAATTGGGTAAAGAACTACCGGGCTATACAAAACTTGAATTAAAATGTAAAGCCAAATGCTCTGGTTTATTAGAGCAAGAGCTATGAAATATCTGGATTGAAAAGTATTGGTGGCTGCCTCCCCCCTTTTTTTATTTAAGACTCGTAATCATTGATATCTTTATATTATTCAACCTCTATGATTCACATAGAGCCAAAAAACTGAACTCCTATCTTCCCAAAAGTGGATTAATTTGACTTACAAAACATTCGGATACAATCAAGCATGAAAGCAATTATTCTAGCCGGTGGACTAGGCACACGGATTAGTGAAGAAACGTCAACGCGGCCTAAGCCAATGGTTGAAATTGGTGGTAAGCCGATACTCTGGCACATCATGAAAACCTACTCAGCTCACGGCATACAAGACTTTGTTATTTGCTGTGGCTATAAAGGTTATGTAATTAAAGAGTATTTTGCCAACTACTTTCTGCACATGTCCGATGTGACGTTTGATATGCAAAACAATCAGATGGAAGTACATCAACGCAATGCTGAGCCTTGGCGGGTAACGCTGGTAGACACTGGAGAAGATACCATGACAGGTGGCCGTTTGAAACGCGTGAGCAGTTACGTGAAAGACGAAGAGGCCTTCTGTTTTACCTACGGTGACGGGGTTGCTGATATCAATATCAGCGCACAGATAGCATTTCATAAACAGCACGGCAAGCGTGCGACTATAACGGCTGTGCAACCTCCGGGACGTTATGGTGCGCTTGATATGAATGGAAAAAAAGTCTGTGGCTTTATTGAGAAACCACAAGGTGATGGCGGATGGATTAATGGCGGATTCTTTGTCTTATCACCAACGTGTATCGACTTGATCACTGATGATAGTTCTTCATGGGAAGGTGAACCACTTACTAAACTTGCCTCTGATGGTGAACTCATGGCTTATGGGCACAGCGGTTTTTGGCAACCCATGGACACCTTGCGTGACAAAAATCATTTGGAAGAGCTTTGGCAAAGTGGCAAAGCGCCTTGGAAGGTGTGGAAGTGAATCCGGATTTCTGGCGCAACAAGCGCGTCTTTCTGACGGGGCATACCGGATTTAAAGGTGGCTGGCTGGCACTCTGGTTGCAATCGATGGGTGCGCATGTCGTGGGTTACGCACTTGCCCCACCCACTAATCCAAGTTTGTTTGAAGTTGCCCGGATTGATGCAGACATGATCAGTATTATCGGCGATATAAGGGATCTCGCTACATTACGTGCAGCCTTTGCCAAGCACCAGCCCGAAATAGTCATACATTTGGCTGCACAGGCGCTGGTTCGCCACTCCTATATTGATCCGGTCGAGACCTACTCCACCAATGTTATGGGCACGGTAAATGTACTTGAAGCTGTTCGTAATACGGACAGTGTGCGAGCCGTAGTCAACGTCACCACTGATAAATGCTACGAAAACCGCGAATGGGTTTGGAGTTACCGCGAAAACGAAGCAATGGGAGGATTCGATCCCTACTCCAGCAGCAAAGGTTGCGCAGAGTTAGTAACGGCCGCTTATCGCCGGTCTTTTTTTCAGCCTACCGGCATCGCTTTGGCGAGTGCGCGAGCAGGCAATGTCATTGGCGGCGGTGATTGGGCAGACGATCGCTTGATACCCGACTTTCTGCGTGCCATTGATGCCGGAGCAACATTAAAAGTTCGCTCTCCAAAATCTACACGCCCTTGGCAGCACGTTTTGGAACCCCTGTCCGGTTACTTGCGACTTGCCGAATATCTTTTTAGGGAAGGTGACGCTTTTGCCGAAGGCTGGAACTTTGGCCCCAATGATGAAGATGCCCGTCCGGTAAGCTGGATCATTGAGCGTTTGGCAGAAATGCAGCAAGGCATGAAGTGGGAATACGACCCGGCACCACAGCCGCACGAAGCCCATTATCTTAAACTGGACAGCAGTAAAGCGAAAATCCGACTAGATTGGCAAGCACGTTGGCGCTTGCAAACCGCCTTGCAAAAAACACTGGAATGGCATCAGGCATGGCGTAATGGCGAAAATATGCAAGCAATGACCTTGTCGCAAATTGCTCAATATCAGACAGTGAATAAGGTTGGTTAATCATGTCTCGATTTGATTTCACCGCAACTCCACTGATTGGATTGACCTTGGTACAGCGTAAAGTCACTGAAGATCATCGCGGTTTTTTATCGCGATTTTATTGTGCCAATGACTTCAGTGAGGCGGGTCTAAATACGCCAATTGCCCAAATTAATCACACCTTAACCAAAACCAAAGGCGCTGTGCGTGGATTGCATTTTCAAAATCCCCCGCATGCTGAAATCAAGCTGGTCAGTTGCTTGCAGGGTGAGATATTTGATGTTGCAGTTGATCTACGGCAAAACTCCCCCACTTTTTTACAATGGCATGGTGTGGTATTATCTGCACAGAATCGGCAAAGCCTAATCATTCCGGAAGGATTTGCACATGGTTTTCAGGCGCTATCCCAAGATTGCGAGTTGATTTATTTGCACACAGCAGTTTATCATCCGGAAGCAGAGGGAGCGTTAAATGTTGCTGATCCAAGATTAAATATAGCTTGGCCACTCGCTATCACCGAGATTTCCGAAAGAGATCGTAACCACAAATTGATTGAACAGGACTTCCAGGGAATTATTTTATGAAGTGTCGCCATTGCCAGGCTGAGCTAACCATACCGTTGGTGGATTTGGGTTCAGCGCCTCCATCTAACGCGTATCTAACCCGGCAAACACTGCACGCCCCAGAGAAATATTTTCCTTTGCGAGTGCTGGTTTGTACGCAATGCTGGTTAGTTCAGACGGAAGATTACGCCCAAGCTGACGAACTGTTCAATTCCGATTACGCCTATTTTTCCAGTACCTCAACCGGCTGGTTGGCTCATGCGGCAAAGTACGCAGAAAAAATGACTCAGCAGTTGCAACTCAGCCAAGACAGCCTGGTTATTGAGGTTGCTTCCAATGATGGTTATCTTCTCAAAAATTTTGTGGCTGCCGGCATTCCTTGCTTAGGTATCGAACCGACTGATAGTACAGCCTCGGCTTCTGAAAAACTCGGCATTCCGGTTCTCCGCGAGTTTTTTGGAGAGCAACTTGGCAATCAACTTGCCGCCACTGGCAAACAGGCCGATCTTATCGCCGGTAACAATGTTTATGCCCATGTGCCAGATATTAACGACTTTACCTTGGGTCTAAAAGCGGCGCTAAAACCTGGCGGCACGATCACGCTTGAATTTCCTCATTTAATGCGGTTGCTTGAGCACACCCAGTTCGATACTATTTATCACGAACATTTTTCTTATCTGTCGCTTTATACAGTCGAGCGAATTTTTAAATCTGCTGGCTTACGCATTTGGGATGTTGAAGAATTACCTACCCATGGCGGTAGTTTACGAATTTATGGTTGTCATGATCAAGACCCTCGTCAAAATTCCCTTAGCGTTAAGGCAATACTGACAGCGGAAGAACAAAATGGCCTGCAAACAATCGCTACCTACCACTACTTTCAGGATAAGGCCGATAGAATCAAGGATGATCTTTTAATTTTTCTGATAGAACAAAAAAGAGCCGGCAAAAAAGTAGCTGCTTACGGTGCCGCAGCAAAAGGTAACACCCTGCTTAATTATGCAGGTGTTAAACCTGATTTGTTACCGTTTGTTTGCGATGCCGCTGAAGCCAAACAGGGCAAGTTTATGCCAGGTAGCCATATACCAATACTGGCACCGACGGCATTAGTCGAACAGCGCCCTGATTATCTAGTGATCCTGCCGTGGAATATTGCCGCTGAAGTTAAGCAACAAAATGCGCATTTAGCAGCATTGGGTACAAAATTCGTCACAGCAGTGCCAAGGTTGGCGCTGATATGATTAAAAAACAGGTTAAACATAGCTTGGACGCGTTAAGACAATGTTTGTTACAAATTCCGCAGCTGGAACTGGCTATCTTGATAGGCAGCCAAGCTAGCGGTAAAGCGCATGCAAATAGTGATTGGGATATTGCTATTCGTTGGCATCGTCAGCCTGAAATCAGCATCATCACAGCATTGGCACAAACAGAAACATTACGGCGAACCTTAGCGCAGTTACTTGAAGTAACAGAAGACAAGATAGACTTGATTGATTTAACTAATGCACGACTCACCATGCGTGCCGTAGTAGCCGAAGAAGGTTTTGTACTTAAAGGGGAAAATACACTGGCATGGCATTTTTTTTTACAACGTACCTGGCGTGAGCTAGAAGAATATTACTGGAATCAGTGTCATGCGGCTTGATTTATACCACGCAGAATGTTGCCGTATTGCACATGAGCAAAGTGCGCTGTTACAAGAAGCGCAGCAAAAACTAAGCGCCAAGCAATCACTTACTAAGCTGGAGCAAAATGGCACATTACACGGTTTGCAAATTTTAATTGAGAATGCCATCGGCAAGGCCAAACATTTATTAAAAGCATCGGGAGAGTCAGTGCCTGTTTCGGCCTACGACAGCTTTGCCAGTCTGCATACTAAAAAAAAGATAACCGATGCACAACTTCAACAATGGAACGCAGCAATTGGCCTGCGTAACCGTATTGTCCATGAATATATGAACGTTGATATGGCAGTGGTATTTGCGTTGGTAGAACAACAAGGCTATCAGTTTATCGTAGACTTTCTGCGTCAACCGATTTCAACACAATAATCAAAATATTCTTAACAAACGCTACGGCTCATTGGGTTGAAAATGATTAAAATAGAAAATTTTGAAATTGGGCAGCAACAGGCTCCCTTCATTATTGCCGAGATGTCCGGCAATCATAACCAGTCGCTGGAACGCGCTCTGGAAATCGTCGATGCAGTAGCAAAGACTGGTGCACATGCTCTGAAGATTCAGACCTACACGCCAGATACCATGACGCTTGATTTGGACGAGCGTGAGTTTTATATCAGCGATCCCAATAGCCTTTGGGCAGGTACGTCGCTTTACAAGCTTTACGGCGAGGCCTACACACCCTGGGAATGGCACAAACCGATTTTCGATCGTGCGCGTAAACTGGGCATTATTCCATTTAGTACGCCATTTGATGACACAGCGGTAGACTTTCTTGAGAGTCTTGAGGTGCCGTGTTACAAGATTGCTTCATTTGAAAATACCGATTTGCCTTTAATCAGACGGGTAGCTGCCACAGGAAAGCCACTCATTATTTCTACTGGCATGGCGACAGTAGCCGAGCTGGATGAAACCGTTCGTGCAGCACGCGAGGCAGGTTGCAAGGATTTGATTCTGCTCAAATGCACCAGTACCTACCCTGCCACTGCGCAGAACACTAATATTCTGACTATCCCACACCTGCGTGAATTGTTTAATTGCGAGGTTGGGTTATCCGACCACACCATGGGCCTCGGCGTGTCAGTAGCCAGCGTGGCTTTGGGTGCCACAGTTATCGAAAAGCACTTTACCCTAAATCGCGCTGATGGTGGAGTAGACAGTACGTTTTCCATGGAACCTGCCGAGATGGAGCAACTGGTTTTAGAGACTGAGCGTGCCTGGCAGGCACTTGGAAAAGTGAGCTATGGTGCAACCGAAGCCGAAAAAAAATCTATCCAGTTTCGTCGATCGCTGTATGTAGTAAAAGATCTTAAGTCGGGTGATACCTTGACGCGTGAGAATGTGCGTGCAATTCGACCTGGGTTAGGGCTGCCGCCAAAGTATTTTGAAGTCGTTTTAGGGAAAACCATGAAGCAGGACGTAAGTCGAGGTACTGCTTTGGGGTGGGATTTACTGGGATAATGGAAAATTTGGATATTACGACTCTCCCCCGGTATCTTAGTGAGGTGATTTCTAGTGCTAACGTACGCTGTGAATTTCGTGTGGAGCGGCAAGCGCAATGGAGCGCAGTTCTTGAACAATTATCCTACATCCCTGTTTCACACACACATGCAAGTATTAACTATCAGCTGGCATATCAACAAGGCCATGGTGGTGAGTGGTGGGATATATCGCTAATTATATTCTGGGATAACAAACCCACTGCCCTCTGGCCACTGAGCTTTTCTATCAAGGATGGCAAGAGCAGTCTAAGTTCTCATGGACTGCCCGTTATGTTGCCTCATTTTGTAGTGTCTTGTGCAGAAATCTCAAGAAAGCGCATTGCGAAAAATTGTCTGGATATTGCTAAAGATATTGCTAAGGTTACCTCGCTTAATACTTGGGTAAGCGCCGAATCGTTTTCGGAATCAATGGGGTTAAGCGACTGGCATGCCGAAGCGATGGCGCGTCATGCAAAGTGCGTTGTATCCCATGAGCTTTTTCTTGATTTGCGTCAAAATGTAGCTGATATAAAACGTAATTTTCGAAAAAGTTATAAGGCATTAATAACAGCTGGCATGCGAATTTGGTCCCTTGGGCTACTTGATTCAGTTGATGAGTTAGTTTGGGCCGAGTTTCGTCAGTTGCATCTAAAGGTTTCTGGACGTAAGACGCGTTCCGATGAAACCTGGGCTATGCAACTTGAGGATATTGGCAATCAAAATGCTTTTCTGATTTATTTAAGAGATGCTGAAGGTGCCATGATTGGTGGAGGGCTTTTCTATTTCACCCGTGACGAGGGCGTTTATTCGATAGGTGCTTATGATCGCTCGCTTTTCGATAAGCCATTGGGGCATGTCGTTCAGTTCCGAGCCATTGAAGAGCTTAAAAGTCGGGGTATTCGCTGGTACAAGATAGGTGCTAGACCGTATCAAGCTGATACACCGCCCCCCACGGACAAAGAAATCTCCATCGGTGAGTTTAAGCAGGGCTTTGCTTCACACTTATTTCCGCAATATCACTTAACGCACAAAGTAGGCAATGATGAAACTACGCATTCCCCGAAATCATAAGGCCACTAGCAATGAATAGGCAAGACTCTTTTGTTAATACTGATCAAGCTGACGATGTTATTACGGTTGGTCTGGCTTCATATAATCGCCCGTTGCTACTAAAGCGAGCCATTGAATCGATCAAATCACAGACTTACCGTAACCTTGAAATTCTTGTTAGCGACAACGGGAGTACTGACCCAGAGGTCGTGCACTTGATAGAAGAATTTTCTGCGAATGATCCAAGGGTCACTATTTTTCTAAATAGCCCGAATCAGGGCCCATTTTTTAATTTTCAGACGCTTCTTGAAAAAGCAACAGGAAAGTATTTTATATGGCTTGCTGATGATGATTATTGGTGCAACAGTTTTCTTGAGAATCTTTTATTTCATGCCCGGCAAAGTGGCGCAGCGCTAACCTATGGCAAAGCAATTTGTGTAGACGTAGATCTGCCAGAGGTTGCTAAGGAAATACAATCAACCACTGGATGCTTGGCAAGCTTGACTTCTTTTGCCCGATTTGATTCCGACTCCGTCTTCTATGGCCTTTTTGAAACCAGAAAGGGTAAGTTGTGTAAATCAATGCTGCGGGATTGGTATGTTCCGGAATTTATATCAAGAAATGGCTCGTTTTTAAAATACGACTTTGTTAGCTATGTTTTTATATATGGCTTGTTATCGACGGGATCATTTTGTAATGCCAGTAACCAGCAGGCCATCCACTTTATGGGTGGCAGGCCGCCGGTTCCTTTGTCAGCGAAGATTGGTGGTCGTCACTTGCTACTCATTGTTGCCAATATGATCATTCACTTGCAGATGTTGTTGAGAATGTTTAAGGTTTCCTTGCTGGTATCAAGTCCTTGCGGTTTATTACTTGCCCCGGTTGTAACATTATTTTTTGTTTATCGAAGAATATTTCTAGTATTGGCAAAACGATTAAGACTAAACTGATTTTTTAAAAAGGAACTAATGATGAGCATAAAACAGAAATTTAAACAATGGTTATACACAAATTACCCTAGCTCAAAATCTAAGGTCGAAGCATTTTTTGCCAATAAACCGCTCTTACGGCGAATTCTCAATGTGGGTTTTTCTCCGACTTTTCGGGGCTGGGGGATGACAACTGTGGCAAACCTGCCCTGGAGTCAACCCGCTGCATTTAGTGGCTTTGAGGCAGATTACAGTGATTGCAACAAATTCCTTAATAATTTGATTAGTAGTAAATCGTTCACCCTTTCACAATTCAGCGCGGAAAATGATATTTCGTCTGTTTTAGAAGGGCTCATGTGGCGGCATTATATTGTTTACTGGAGCGCTTCCTTTGCAGCAAAAAACACAAAGATCCGTTCCAAAAATTTAGTCGAATGTGGTGTGTGTGACGGTCTAACTGCATATTTTGCAATGACTGCTCTTTCTAATTCCGGGTCTGAATGGCAGGCATATCTTTATGATGCCTGGGGTGGAATGAGGGAAGACCTTCTTCTTCAAAATGAAATGGATAATAAGGGGGTATACTCTTATTTGGATGTTGAGACTACGAAGGCCAACCTTTCGTTATTTGGAGATAAAGTGAAATTCAATCAGGGATATATCCCAGAGTCATTTTCATCGGCAGATAATCCTGAAGAAGTTGTTTGGATGCATATTGATCTAAATTCGGCAGTACCAACTATTGCAGCTCTTGAGTATTTTTGGGATAAACTGGCCGCAGGTGGCGTCGTACTGTTCGATGATTATGGTTGGCCTGGCTATGAAGATACCAGGGATATGATTCTTGAATGGTTCAATGGCAAGGATGGCTCTATTTTGCCACTACCGACTGGTCAAGCCATTATTTTTAAAGGCTGAAGCAGATTTAGTTTAAATTAACGTACACTCACAAAGGTGAATGCATCTTGAAATTTTTGTTGGTTGTGTCTGGGATTATTCCAAAAGATTGGCACGTACGGCTTTATATGCTGATTACTTTATATATGCTTCTTGCTATTTTTGAGACGCTCGGTGTTGCTTCGATAATGCCTTTTGTTGCACTACTTTCTGATCCGACGTCACTCAACAAGTCTGCTATAGGCCAAATGTTGTCGCACGTCATTGTTATGCCTGTGGAGCAGATACCCGTTCATGCTGTCGGAATCGTGGTACTTGGTTTGTTTTTAATGGGCAATATTCTTGCGATGACTTCTTTATGGGTATCTGTCAGGTTTTCTGCATCACTAGGGGTGCAACTTACTGGAGATCTTGCAAATTCTTTTTTTGATAGGGACTACAGTTTTTTTCGATCTGAAAGCCCCTCAATTCTGGCCAATTATACCGTTCGTGAGGTTGAGCGAGCAGTAGCCGGTGCCATTCTTCAGCTATGTTTAATCATAAGCAAAATATTTCAAGTAGCTCTGGTTGTAGTTCTTTTAATAGTAGTGTCTCCGACATTTACAATTTCATTTGTCGCAGTGGCATTGATAATGTATGCCTTATTTTTTGCGGTACTGGCAAAAAAAATGTCTGCCGCAGGTAGGGGAATTCTGGAAGCCTCGGGGAAAGCGATGCTCACGGCAACAGAGCTTTATACTTCTGCCAAAGAGGTTATCGTACGTGGCAATCCTGGATACTTTATTGGCGGTATCCAAGCTTGGTTGCAAGAATGGCACAAGGCGGATTTGGTGGCAAGGATTTATCCTATGTTTCCAAAATACCTGCTTGAAATGACTGCTTTTACCATGCTTTTGTCCTTACCTATTTATCGATCCTGGACAGGTGGAGACTATCGCTCGGTAGTCCCTTTTGTCGCATTGTTTGCTTATGCGGGTTATCGAATACTTCCCAGTATGCAACAGGTATATTCAAGTCTTAGTGTTCTGAAGTTTAATGCTCCTGCAATAGAGTATTTGGATAACTTTCTTAATAATGATTCCGCCAGTAAAATTCAGCGGGTTCAAATACCTGTGTTTGATCATGAAATTGTACTGAAAGATATCGGATTTCACTATCCAGGAAGTGATAATGATGCACTTAAATCCATTTCGCTTAAGATTTATCGTGGGCAGAAAGTGGCAATTGTAGGTGTTTCCGGCAGCGGTAAAACGACATTGCTTGATTTATTGCTAGGGTTAAGCTCTCCTTCAAGGGGGATGCTGTCAATTGATGGTGTAGAATATTCACACGGTGGATTCAGGTGGGGAAGCCGATTGGCCGGATATGCGCCACAGGCACCTCTAATTTTAGATGCTTCGGTCGCTGAAAATATTGCATTTGGTGTTGCCAAGGATGAAATTGACCTGGAAAGATGTCGTGTTGTTGCCGATTTTGCTTTGGTTGGCGATGTGATAGCGGCATTGCCTCAAGGCTATGAGAGCAAGTTGGGTAGTGATGGGTGTTCTCTTTCTGGCGGAGAAAGTCAGCGCGTTGCTATAGCGCGTGCGCTGTATCACTCTCCTGATATTCTTTTTCTGGATGAGCCAACGAGCTCATTAGATCCCATTCTATCGGCCAGTCTGCTTGGAAAGGTTTGCGATTCAGCTTTTAATAAAACGGTTATTGCTGTGACCCATGACTGGGATGCCATTTCGATATTTGACAAAATTATACTGATTGACGCAGGCAATATAATCGGGATTGGATCTTTTGCCGAGGTCTCTTACATGGTTGATGAATTACGCCAGCGTGAGTCTGTTAACAAACCTCTTGAATTGTTGATGTAGCGCTTGTTTTCATTATTACCAAAAAATAAAAAATGTTTACTCTAGTCGTTTGGTTTGGGGGGAATGTTCTGTGAGGGTATTTGGAGCTTTATACCCTGCGTCTCCTGTTGAAGCGGTGGTATTTTCTCATCCCAACTTTAGTTTCGCTCTCCCTTTGGAGACGGAGCAATAAGACTTGTGTAGCTCCCTATATCTAAAGAAAAAGTGAATTGTGACACAGTTAAAAGATCATGATTATCTCCTTAAAGTACACGACAAAATAATTTTATTGGTCAATGAAATGAATAAACAAACAGTTTCTAAGGTTCGGTTATGCGACTAACGCCCACTCAAGCACAAATCACTAAAAATACGGTAGACCGCGTATTGGGCACGCCGTGCAGAGTATGGCTTTTTGGCTCACGGGTTGACGATGATGCTCTCGGTGGTGATATTGACTTAATGGTTGAAGCCGAGGTGACTATTCCTAATCGCGCTGATGCCATTTGTCAACTGTATGGCGCACTGATCATGGCGTTGGGTGATCGCAAGCTGGATATTGTACTTAAAGATGCATATACCGTAGACGCGCCTATTTTTGAAATAGCACGTCGCACTGGCATTCTGTTATGAGCGTGGCCTATTTACCGGAATACGCCGAAAATGCCCGGTTAGCCCTGGAATTAGCGAAAAAGGAAATGGCACACCTCGCCTATACCCATCGCACCTTATTTGCCCAAACCATCAATCTCCAATGGGTGCAATCACTGGCCGAGCATGAAGATTTGTCTGAAAAGATAGATGCATTTGTTGGGCGGTTTGGCCGTCTGCAAGATCACATTGGAGAGAAGCTAATCCCCCGTTTTGCCGCATTGCTAGGCGAGTCACCAAAATCATTGCTGGATGTTTTGGCTTTTGCCGAAAAATGTAACTGGGTTACGAATGCGGAAGCATTCATTGGTGCAAGAAAACTCAGAAACTTGCTGGTACATGAATACATGATCGATCCTGAGTTGTTTTTAGATTCGCTCCGTTCGGCTGACGGTGCAACACACTTACTTATGGACGTGGTGAATGCTATTGCGGGACATGCAGAGGCCATAGGTTTAAAAGATAATTTATCAGATAAATTTGATAGCAAAAGTTCTGGAGACATCCGATTATGAAGCCCCGTATCCATTACACCAAGCCGTCCATAACAGAACTAGAGGTTCGCTACGCCACCGATGCGGCCGCTAATGGCTGGGGTGAACATTGTTACGACTACATCAATCGTTTTGAAAAGGCTTTTAAAATCCGTCTGGGTATCAAGTTTGCCATTGCCACATCAAGTTGTACTGGCGCACTTAACATGGGCATGGCAGCATTGGGCTCGAAATTTGTCACCGTCATACTAAAAGTGGAAGCTGCATGACGGGTTTGGTTTTGCTAACAGGAGCCACAGGTTTTGTCGGTCGTCAAATTCTTAAGGCCTTGAGTGAATGCGAAATAAAAGTTCGCGTGGTAATACGGGAAGGAACGCAAAGCCGACTTGCCAACATGGAGACTATCGAATCAATAGTTACTACGGCGGATCTCTTTGGCGAGAATTCTGGTTGGTGGGCAAATGCTTGCAAAGATATCGACACCGTTGTTCATGCCGCTTGGTATGCAGAGCCAGGTCAATATCTCCAATCCGCCAAGAATCTCGATTGCTTGACAGGAACATTACAATTTGCAAAGTGTGCAGCTCAAAGTAAAGTGAGGCGCTTCATCGGAATCGGCACTTGCTTTGAATACGATCTGACTCAAGGCATGTTATCTGTTCAAACGCCATTGCGGCCATTAACACCTTATGCTGGTGCAAAGGCAGCCGCTTTTATGGCGCTCTCGCAATGGCTTCCTCTTCAAGGGATCGAGTTTGCTTGGTGTCGTTTATTTTATCTATATGGAGAAGGTGAGGATAAACGGCGACTTGTTCCCTATTTACGAGTACAGCTTAATGCCGGCGAGCCTGCCGAATTAACCAGCGGCAATCATATTCGCGATTTTCTTGATGTCAGCATAGCCGGTCGAATGATTGTCGAGACTGCACTAAGTGAGAAGCAGGGCGCTGTTAACATCTGCTCGGGTATTCCTATAACGGTGAGACAACTTGCAGAACAGATTGCGGATGAATATGGGCATCGTGACCTTCTCAAATTTGGAGTTCGGCCAGACAACCTTGTTGATCCGTTTTGCGTAGTGGGTATTTAAGCGACGCTGCTATATACGCTGGACTTTTGAAACGAGTTTTAAATAGAAAATGGATATAAATAATGAACGAATTTGAAAATGAAGTTGTAAGTCGAATTGAAGGATATGCCATAAATGATGAGTTGATGCGTGCGGGTGTTAATTTTATGGCTGAATCAACAAAACCTAAGTACTCCTACAATTTTTCTTGGCAGGGTCGCCCAATAATTCAATACCCCCAAGACATTGTGGCCATGCAGGAACTGATTTGGGCTATCAAACCTGACCTGATCATCGAAACCGGCATCGCTCACGGGGGATCTCTTATATTCAGTGCTTCCATGCTGGCGCAATTGGATATGTGCGAAGCTATCGAAACAGGTAAAACGCTCGATCCAAAAATCTCACACCGCAAGGTGCTGGGCATTGACATCGATATACGCGCACATAATCGTGCTGCTATCGAGGCTCATCCCATGGCCTCGCGCATCCAGATGATCCAAGGTTCCAGTATTGCGCCTGAAATCATCGAGCAAGTTCATGCTATCGCCGCAAACTATTCACGCGTATTGGTATGCCTCGACAGTAACCATACTCATGACCACGCCCTGGCCGAACTCGAAGCTTACGCACCGCTTACCAGCAAAGACAGTTATTGTGTAGTGTTCGATACTATTATCGAAGATATGCCCGCAGACATGTTCCCGGATCGCCCTTGGGGGCCTGGAGACAATCCCAAAACAGCCGTGTGGGAATATCTGAAGACCCACCCGGAATTTGAGATTGACAAAAGTATTCAACATAAACTACTAATTACTGTAGCGCCGGATGGTTATTTAAAACGGGTGGGGTGAGTGCCCGCGTGAAACCAGTAAGGGTTTGTTTTGTAAACAGCCCCAAGTCATCAAAACAACTTAGGATGAAAAATTATGCAAACTGCGCAGTTTGATTTGAATGATATCGAGCATGAGCCTTCAGATGAGCAACTTGAAGCATTAATGAACGCAGTGGCGATCGAGGCAAACAGGCGTGCCGAACTGGCGCGGGTAGTCCTTATGCAACGCCTGCGTGAAGACCTCATTATTGCCAATAGATCGAGCACTGCAGAATGAGTGATGCTCCGCGTTTGATCGTTGTCGCAGGTCCTAATGGTGCAGGCAAGACATCCATCACCGAGCAGTTGCTACGGCACGAGTGGATGGGTGGGTGTGAATATGTAAACCCCGACTACATCGCCCGCGACGAATTTGGAGACTGGAATGCACCGGATGCCGTTCTTCGGGCAGCTGTCCTTGCCAAAGAAAAAAGAGAGCGATGTGTGCTTGAGGGACGTAGTCTGGCCTTTGAAACGGTACTATCGATGCCAGACAAAGTCGATTTTATCCAGCGAGCGAAGCGGGCAGGTTTTTTTGTCCGGTTGTTTTTTGTGGGCACAGACAATCCCGCCATCAATGCCAAGCGCGTAGCGATACGCGTCATGGAAGGTGGGCACGATGTGCCCATTAGCAAAATCATCGCTCGCTATACACGTTCGTTGGCAAATTGCTTGGTGGCAGCACGCATCGCCGACCGCGCCTACATTTACGACAACTCAGAGGATAATGCTTCGGCTCGGCTTTTGTTCCGCACCAGTGGAGGGAAATTGATCAAGCACTACGGCGGCATCAATCCGTGGGCGTTGGAAATCATGCGCGAGATCGATCCAGAATCCCATGCTTAAACACAATCCAAGATTTCATACGGGCTTGGTCAGGCCAAGCAGATTATGAAGTGCGCGATTGGGAGGCCAAAGAAAAATGCGATCTGACCGCATCCGAAATCAAATTATTGCGGGAGTCTAAGGTTGATGTTGCTAAATGAGTCAGTGAATTGGCAAGAAACAATCATATTGCCAGGTATCTTAGGTGATTTCTGCGAAAGAACTTACCCATTAGACTAATCCAATCGCTTGCTTGATTGGGAAAATCCTACTTTTAATGGGTAAAATATTCTCCGGAAATCACCTTAAAACCGTAACTACACAATAAGCTACTAATTACAATGTCTGGGTTATTGTCCTTTTGGGCCAGTTAATGGCGGGGCATCCTAAATATTCGATGTCTGTGTATCTGGCAGCAGCTAGTATTTGAAAGTATAATGATTTCATTTTAGTGAAACCGCATATAGAAAAACACATTGATGCGTTTTCATTAGAAAACTCAATGAATTATTAATAATTCGCATCTTAACTTTACCTAATTTAAAGCACTACTATTCTGTGATAAATACAATAAATAGAGTTGCGCCATGGATATCTGCGCAGAATACGTTAATCTTTGGGTCTGGATGGTAATATGAGATTGTTGATTGTTTTAGGTACCAGGCCGGAGGCGATTAAATTAGCACCCCTTGTGCTGGCCGCTCGTCGTTGTAAAAATATCGATGTCATTTTGTGTAATACCGGGCAACACAGGGAAATGTCTGCTAAAGTTCTTGAGTTGTTTGAGCTTGTACCCGATATTGATCTTGATATCATGAGTGATCAGCAGACCTTAACAGACATCACTGTCAATATTCTTGAAGGGCTACAACCCCACTTGTTACGGTTAAAACCTGATTGGTTAATAGTGCAGGGAGATACGACCACTACTTTTGCTTCTTCGTTGGCGGCATTTTATCAGAAAGTGCCTGTCGCCCACGTTGAAGCAGGCCTGCGTACTGGTAATATTTATGCCCCCTGGCCGGAGGAGATGAACAGACGGCTTCTTTCTGAGATTGCTACCTTACATTTTCCGCCAACTTCTGCGGCTGCGGATAATCTGCGCCGTGAAGGATTGGCTGATGAGAGTATATTGGTAACCGGAAATACCGGAATCGATGCCCTGAAGTGGCTGGTGGCTCGTCTTGCTGATGACACACTATTACGTGACAGTGCTCATGCGGCTCAAGAGGCAGCAGGCGTGCCCGGTTCTGCAACTGGATGTGTCCGCCCTTATTTATTAATTACGGGTCATAGACGGGAGAGTTTCGGGGCTGGGTTTGAGGCGATATGCGATGCGATCGGTGAACTGGCTGACCGATTTAGTGATCACGATTTTATTTACTCTGTTCACCCAAATCCCAAAGTTCGCGAAACGGTGTTTGCCAAACTGGGAACGGGAAGCCATCCTAATATTTATCTTGTACAGCCGCTTGAATATTTACCGTTTGTGGATTTAATGTCGCGGGCGATATTAATTTTGACCGATTCTGGTGGCATCCAAGAGGAAGCACCGAGTTTAGGTAAGCGAGTTGTCGTGCTACGTGACGTTACTGAGCGTATGGAAGGGTTGGAAACCGGCCTGATACGGCTTGCCGGAACGGATCGGTGTAAAATCGTGAGCTTTGTCGAGGATGCGTTGAGTGGGAAGTGGCGGGTGCCGACCAAGGGATGTGATATCTATGGCGATGGTGGTGCGTCGGAGCGAATTATTAAAAGGTTAATGGAAAGATCTGATATTACAAGCGGTTCTGAAGCATGAATGTACTTGCAATCTCTTACATATTACCCCCTAACCTTTATCCACAGGCGATACAAATTGGACGCTTGCTGTACAACCTTTCGGCGCGTGTTGGTACTGTATGTGGCAAGGTCTCATACATGTCTACAGGACTGGACTGTTATCCAGACTTTAATAAGCGCTTGGCTTTTCGTCTGGAAGTGCCGTTTTCACCCTTGCTTTCCGGACTGGTGCATCGTCTGGCTTGTTATGGCATACCTTTTTATGGTCGTTCGCCTGACGAGTTTAAGGGATGGGTGTCAGATGCTGAGTGTGCCACTCTTGACTATCTTTCAACAAACGAAATTTCTCCAGATGTGCTGGTAAGTTTTGGCGAACCTATGTCAGACCACTTGCTGGGATTGCGCTTAAAACGGCACTTACAACTTCCATGGATTGCTCACTTCAGCGATCCTTGGTCTGATAATCCATTCCGCCGCTATTTCTTTTTGGCAAACTATGTAAATCGTCGTCTGGAGGCTCAAGTGATTCAGCATGCTGACTGTGTGATATTTACTTCGCTGGAAACTTTGGATTTAGTGATGCAAAAATATCCGATAGCTTGGCGCGACAAGACGCGGGTACTTCCTCATAGTTATGAGCCAAACCAATATCCTCAAGTAACCAAGCGAGATGGGCCGTTACTCATTCGGTACTTAGGTAATTTTTACGGAGATCGTTCGCCACTGCCGTTATTTCAGGCAGTGGCCAAGCTTCATTTAGAATCGCCCTCTATATTAGAAAATATTCGTATAGAATTAATTGGGTCTGTACCGCCGAGGATGCTTAACAGCAGCGTCTATCGCAATTTGCCAAAGGGTATCGTTAATATAGTATCCGCCGTTCCTTACAGTCAGTCGTTACACTTAACGGCAAGTGCCGATCTCCTTTTGGTGATTGATGCGCCAGCCAAAATGAGCGTATTTTTGCCAAGCAAGCTAGTAGACTATCTGGGAGCTGGAGTGCCCATTGTTGGTATCGTGCCGCCAGGTGCTTCGGCGAGCCTTATCAGTCGCCTCGGTGGATGGATAGCTAACCCTGTCAGTCCACAGGAAGTGGCTGACACTTTGAAAAAGGCCATTGAAGCTTGTTGGGTTCATCGTACGACAAGATCTGATTGCTCTTGGGGAGTCGAAGAAGTTAGGGGGGAGTATCACGCAGATCGTGTAGCAGAAAAATTTCTCAGTATCATTAAGGGGGTAATGATTTGATAAATAAATCGGCAGCTATTCCACCAAAAATATTTTTATACGGCTATTATGGCTTTGGCAACGTTGGGGATGATCTTCTTCTTTCCAGCGTGGTTTCAACGATTTTTCAATTTTTTCCGAAAGCCTCATTTGTCGTTCGCAGCTTAACTCCGGTTTCCAGTATTGTTGATGAACGTATTCAATTTGTCGAATTGGAGCGAATTATGGTTCGCAAGGAGCGCCCCCGCTGGCAGCGATTGACAAGTTATGCATTGGCCACATGGCATAGCTTGCGTGGCTGTTCGCATTTGATATTTGGTGGAGGCACTTTATTTCATGCTCGCGAGGGATCAAGTATCAACCTGGCATTGATTGCTATGCTGGTAGTTATGGCACGGCTGCGAGGAGCAAAGGTGTTTGCTCTGGGCGTTGGTGTGGCGCCTTTGCCCAAAGGTATGCCCAAGTTCCTTTTTGGGGTTATTCTGAAACTAGCCCAAGATTTTGCCGTGCGGGATGCGTCTTCATTGGCTAACTGCAGAAACATTCGTGGAGTTGCTTCTGTACGGCGTACTGCAGACCTGGTTTTTGCGCTTTCATTAAAGACGCTACCTAAGGCAGTCAATTATCGGCCGATATTAGGGATAACGCTTGCAGCTAGCGATATCGGACACAATAGCTCTGGTAATGAAAGTTTTCTAAAAAATTTGGCATCAGCGCTGGAGCTATTGCAGGAATTGGGGTGGGATATTCGTTTTCTCTCTTTTCAAGAGTTGGATTTTGATGGCTTAAAAATATCTGATTCCGCATTGGTTAATGAATTGACCCGTTATAGAATGAAACACCCCATAACATGGCTAAGGGTTAGTTCAGATCCGTCAGAATTATCTCGCCAGTTCTCGGATATTGATATCATTGCAGGGATGCGCTTTCATGGACATGTGTTAGCCGCCTTGCTGGGCATCCCCTTTGTAGGGTTTGGGCGTGACAGTAAGGTGCTGGATTTATGCGAGTATTTTTCCATGCCGTTTCTTGCCATGAACGACTTACAGGCAAACCAATTGGTAGCAGCTGTTGAGCAAACCCTTAAACAGATACCAAACAAAGAAAAAGTTCTTGCGTTGTCAGAGGCATCTACGGCAAATTTTAACAGTATTAAGGCGTCAATTTTATGAGAGTGATACTACACGGATTTGGATCATTCCCGATCGTTTTCTGGCATATGATCCAGTATGCCAAGCAGATACAGGCCCCCATCGAATGGGCAATCATACTGACTTCCGACCACCACCAGGCGCTGTTTACGGAACTTCTTGGCGCTGATCGAGTTATCGTTCTCGACCATGCGGGCAGTAAACCACTAGCCGGCGAGGAAGGCTGGGTCTATCCTGGAGCACTTTATCGCGACATCGAAGCCGAAAAACGAACATTCAAGTATGCCCGTGCAGCTATCCAGCGAGATCGAGCGCTGGGAATGTATCGGCAAGTTAAGCGATTCATGCATTATTTTTCACCTTCACATGCCTTGGTTTCTCAAGTTGAAGGTTTCGATGGCAAGGTGTTCATTGCTGCTGCACGCGAGCACGGAGCCGAGGTGGTAGTGCCTAACCCTTGTCGTAACCTTGGAGGGCTATTCTTTTCACCGGATGATCTGGAAACATTGCCATGGTATGCTTCTGCTGATATTCCAGCGCATCGACTGGCAGCCGATGAATTTATACGAAGCTTTCGAGAATCGCCAAAACCTGCAAGATGGAAATCGGCTTCTTCTGATGACGATCGACTGGATTCCTTCGCGAAGCCGTTTTCAGATCGAGCTACTGCCGCCTTAAAGCGCTGGCTATTTACCCCAAAAGGGTTTCAGTGGGACTATTTGCGTGCCAGCGTGCTTAACAATCTGCCTGTTGTACGTGATGCAATTTGGGAGATGCGACGGCGTATGAACGAGCATTACTGCGATGTACGATCCTTAGATGATTTACCTCAAAAGTTTATCTTTTATCCGTTGCAATATTCCCCGGAATCTTCCATCAATACGCCAGCGCCCTATTTTCTGGAGCAATTCCGGGCGATTGATGCTATTCGCTTTGCGATGCCTAGTGACTGCTTGCTGGTAGTAAAAGAACATCCGGCATGTATTCTGTTGCGAGACGGCTCATTTGCGCGGCGTTTACAGCGCACGGCTGGAGTTGTGGTAGCGCATTATGGACTCCCCAGTATTGAACTGGTTAAACGAGCGGGATTGACGATATCAGTAACCGGGACAGCAACCTTTGAGGCGCTATTACTTGGACGTCGGGCTATTACGCTTGGAAATAGCTTGGCTTCCGGATTTCTCGGTGGAGTATGTCCATTAGACGACCTTACAGAACGGATAGCGACAGAATTCGGCATGGAGATTCCGTACGACGATGTGGTATCATCGGTTTCCAGGCTGTTAAGCGTGCGGCATGAAATATCGTTTGGTTCCCCCGGAGAATCGGGGGAGCCGATTTTACGACGTCAGAACATCGAATGCATGACCCTTGCGTTTATTGAGCATTGCCGCAAAAGCAATTCCCCCAGTATTTATTAATTATAATTTTTGATGACTATGCCCATTTCCTGCGATAGTAAACCTACTTGCCCTGTATGCGGTAATAAGGCCTCTTGGATCATACCGTTTTTGGATCCTGAAACCAATAAGGTAGTTCGGCGAGACAACGGCTATCATTGGCGTCTGTGCCAGACCTGCGGGAATGGCTATCCTTCTACTGAGGCGTCCTTGGCAGAAATGCAGGCCTACTGGAATACGAATAGAGTTGATGAGACCGAAGCTTTGGTGACTGAAGACGTGTGGCTTAGCCGCCTAACTGCCAGTCAGTCGTGGGCTCAACGTACTTATGATTTTGCGGCACCATTCGTTAAGTCAGATACACGGCGATTTCTTGATGTGGCCTGCGGTCTGGGAGAAACCGTTGCCCTTTTTCAGAAACAGGGATGGCACGCAGAGGGCATTGATGCAGACCCCAACACAAAAGTGTTTCATGAGCGTCTTGGTATTCGTACTACCATCGGTCAAGTGGAGAATATAGATACGCTGTCCCGATTTGACCTTGTCTCGATTGCACATGCCATCTATTTTATCAGTGAACCACGACAATTTGTTAAACGAATTCGGGAGTTGCTTGATGACGGCGGATTTTTCTTGATTGTCTTAAGTGATTTATTGTCCTCTCTGAATACTGGCTGTCCAGGATACGTACACACTTGGTATCCAACCTTAGGGTCACTGACTTACCTGTTGGAGCAAGAGGGATTCAAGGTGTTGCGTTGTCATCGCGGCAACGGTTCGTATATGATCATGGCACAACGTGGCATACCCGAACTCCATCCGGCACACCCCTATCGTGCCTATTTGGCGCATTTATCTCAGGCATGGCGTTACCGCTTGTTTGGCAAGCCTCTGTTGGCAGCAGCTTCAATGCTGAAACGCCTGCGTAAGAACCTGTAGTAGCTGGCAGGATTGTAAAAATTTGTATTTTCAAGTCACCCTATTTACCTACCTGCAATTTGCGTCTATTTCAATCAGAAATGAATCACTTATGGTGCTATTTTTATACAAAAAAACGCACATCTGGTTGCAATAGGCTAGGCACAAAATGAATGTCTTACATATAATTACCGGCCTCAATAACGGCGGGGCAGAAGCGGTTCTTTTTCGTTTGGTTACTGCTGATAAGTTTAATACCCATCACATAATTTCTTTGATCGATTTTGGAGTTTATGGTGAGCAGCTTACTGCTGAAGGCATTTCTGTTTATTGTCTTGGCATGCCTCGTGGCCGAATTACGTTGAGCGGCTTGGTTCGCCTTTACAATTTGATTCGCCAGATTAAGCCTGAGATTGTTCAAACCTGGATGTATCATGCAGATTTGATTGGCGGCTTAATTTCGCGATTAGCGGGAGTGCAGGCTATAGTCTGGGGAATAAGGAATTCAAATCTTGATATCCAGAAGACTGCTCTATCGACTCGTTTAGTTGCACGGTTATGTGCGCTTATTTCTGGAATTGTCCCGGTAAAGATTATTAGTTGCTCCCAAGTCGCGGCCAAGGTCCATATAGAATTGAGTTATGCGCGAAATAAGATGGTGGTAATACCAAACGGCTACAATATTGAGCAATTTTCTCCAAATGTTGAGTCGCGTGACAACTTGCGTAGAGATCTGGGTGTTAAAAAATCTGAGGTCTTAATGGGGATGGTTGCGCGATGGGATCCACAAAAAGACCACGCCAATTTTATATCTGCTTTGTCCCTGCTTGATAACATGGGTTTTCTTTCATGGAAATGTGTGTTTGTTGGTCCAAATATGGATCCATCCAACGCGCAGTTAAAAGATTTGTTGAAACAATTCGGCGTATATGACCGCGTTAAATTGTTAGGTCCACATAGTAATATTCCCGTGATTATGAAAGCGTTGGATATTCATGTTTTATCATCATCTTATGGCGAAGCTTTTCCTAATGTGGTGGCCGAAGCTATGGGTTGCGGTGTTCCGTGTGTGGTAACTGATGTGGGAGATGCAAGAATGATTGTCGATGATACGGGCTGGTGTGTTTCACCCGGAAACTCCATAGCCCTTGCTGATGCATTAAAAGAGGCAATGCGAGCGCTATCCGAAGGGGATTGGTCGGAGCGGTCATTGCAGTGTCGTCAGCGAATTGCCAAACATTTTAGTATTGAGAGGATGGTGGAAAATTACACAGCTGTTTGGGAAAATGTAGCGATTTCAAAGAGTACTGATAAACATGAAAACACTTAACATCAAGGTAAAGCTGACATGTGCGGTCTAAGTGGTTTTCTGGATTTACCCAGCGGAGAGTCGACTCAGATACTGAAAAAAATGGGCGACGCTATTGCTCACCGAGGGCCAGATGACAGCGGTATTTGGTTTGACCGTGACACTGGAATTGGACTGTCGCACCGGCGCCTGTCTGTTGTGGATTTGTCGCCTGCCGGCCATCAACCTATGGCTTCTGCAAGTGATCGATATGTGATTGCATTTAACGGCGAAATTTATAATCACTTGCAGTTGCGTGCCGAGTTGGCACTGCTTGGCTTGGCGCCAGTCTGGCTAGGGCATTCGGATACGGAAACTTTACTGGCGGGTTTTGATGCTTGGGGCGTAGAGAATACCCTTAAGAAATCTATTGGTATGTTTGCGATTGCTTTGTGGGATCGGCAGAACCAATTGCTTCTGTTGGCGCGAGACCGTATGGGTGAGAAACCGATGTATTACGGTTGGCAGGGAAGTGGCAAGCAGCGCGTTTTTTTATTCGGCTCCGAGCTTAAAGCGCTTAAAGCACACCCTTCCTTTTCGGCCGATATTGATCGCGACTCATTGTGTCTGTTGTTGCGGCACAATTACATTCCTGCTCCCTATTCAATTTACCAAGGCATTGCCAAGCTTGAGCCGGGCTGTTTATTGTCGATTTCATTAGCCCAACCCGAACCTAAAATCTTGAAGTATTGGGATGTAGTCAAAGTAGCTCGTGCAGGCGTGGATCAGCCATTCTCCGGTACGCCTCATGAGGCAGTCGATCAATTGGAAGCACTTTCCAAAGATGCGGTGCGTCAACAAATGATGGCCGATGTACCGTTAGGTGCATTTTTGTCAGGGGGGATTGATTCCAGCGCAGTAGTGGCGTTGATGCAAGCACAGTCAACACGACCGGTAAAGACATTTACCATTGGCTTCAACGAGAAAAGCCATAACGAGGCCGAACACGCCAAGGCAGTGGCCCAATACTTGGGAACCGAGCATACTGAGTTATACGTGACACCGCAGCAAGCACTGGATGTAATTGATATTTTACCGAACTTATATTGCGAACCATTTGCTGATTCATCACAGATTCCCACACTATTAATTTCGAAATTAGCACGTCAACATGTTACGGTCTCTTTATCCGGTGATGGTGGTGATGAATTGTTTTGTGGATATAATCTTTATCAATTGACCAGCAGTCTATGGCGGAAGATGTCCCTTGCACCCGTGCCGCTGCGTGCACTGGCGGCCAAAGGAATTATTTCAATTTCACCCGCTAAATGGAGTTACATGGCTCAGATTATCCCGGGTGCAGCACGGTATTCCGCAGCGGGAGATAAGCTTCATAAGGGAGCAGGTGTTCTTACGAGTCGTACGGTCGATGATCTCTATTTGGGCATGATTTCTCATCTGCGAGATCCAGCAGAGTGGGTGATAGGTGGAAAAGAACCTCCCACACAATTATCTCGTCCCCATTCAGCTCTTAATGGATTAAATGAGGTAGAACGAATGATGGCTTTGGATGCTGTGAGTTATTTGCCGGACGATATTTTGGTTAAAGTAGATAGAGCCGCCATGAGTGTCTCATTGGAAAGCAGGGTGCCATTATTGGATCATCGAATCGTTGAGTTTGCCTGGAGTCTCCCGTTGGAATACAAGCTACGTGAGGGTCAAAGTAAATGGCCTTTACGCCAAGTTCTTTACCGCTATGTACCTCGTGAGTTGATTGATCGTCCCAAGATGGGATTTGGTATACCCATAGATAACTGGCTACGTGGCCCACTTCATGATTGGGCGGACGCTCTGCTGGATGAGAGTCGTTTGCGAAGTGAGGGTTATTTTTTTCCTGAACCCGTTAGGCAGAAGTGGGCTGAACATTTAAGCGGCAAACGTAATTGGGCATACTTATTATGGAATATCCTAATGTTTCAGGCTTGGCTGGAAAGCAACAAAGCATGAAAAAACTTATATTTGTGTAACGATTCAGTTCCTCTTGGGGTTTTCGGTAGTCGACTTGTAGCAACATCGTTGATTAAATCCTTACCAAGTTCAAGGGGAATATTTTAAAATTTGACATCGAGTTCAAGCTCAAAATGCAAATCTGACATGACTGGTTTTTTTGAATCGTTGCAATTTTTAAAGTAGAATAAAAAGATAGTTATTATAAGGTAGCGCCATAAAGTGATCTAAATCGGATATGTTATTGCAAACTCATCGTTATGCGAATTGTTGGCTCTAATTAAAGGAGTCTTAACAATTTATTTCAGAATCGCACAACCCACTCTTTAATCTAAAGTAAAAACCTCTAATCATGCTTAATAACGCATCCATTTTAATCACGGGTGGCACTGGTTCCTTCGGTCACACTTTCATACCAATGACCTTGGCTAAATATAAGCCTCGCCGCCTGGTCATCTATTCTCGTGATGAGATGAAGCAATGGGAAATGGCCAAGCTCTATGGTAATGAAGATAACGTTCGCTTTTTTATTGGTGATGTCCGTGACAAAGACCGGTTAACGCGGGCGCTGCATGGTATTGATTATGTTGTCCACGCTGCTGCAACCAAAATCGTACCGACTGCCGAATACAACCCTTTCGAGTGCGTTAAGACCAACGTAATCGGTGCCATGAACCTCATTGATGCCTGTATCGACCAAGGCGTTAAGCGTGTGGTCGCGCTTTCGACCGACAAAGCCAGTAGTCCGGCCAATCTCTATGGTGCCACCAAGCTGACTTCGGACAAGTTGTTTATAGCCGGCAACTCTTACTCGGGCGGTAACGATACCCGTTTTTCCGTAGTGCGCTACGGCAATGTTATGGGTTCGCGCGGTTCGGTTATCCCGTTCTTCCTCACCCTCGCCGACAAAGGAGTGCTACCTATTACTGATGCTCGCATGACTCGTTTCATGATCACCTTGGAGCAAGGTGTGGATCTTGTTTGGCATGCCTTTGAGGATATGATCGGCGGCGAGATTTATGTGAAGAAAATTCCCTCTATGAAAGTCACAGATGTTGCGCTGGCCTCCGCCCCGGGTGCCAAATACGAAATCGTTGGTATCCGCCCGGGAGAAAAACTCCATGAACAGATGATTAGCTTCGAGGATGCTCCACATACCTATGAATATGCCAAGCATTACAAGGTGCTGCCGGCAATCCATAGCTGGAGCCAAGACCCTGAGCGAATCAAAGATGGAAAGTTAGTTGCGCCTGATTTCACTTATTGTTCCGATAACAATTCCGAGTGGATGAGTATTGAGACTTTGCGGGCATGGATAACACAAAACCACGAGAAGATTGGCAAAATCTAATAATTAAAAGCAAGTGAAAATTAAAATTAAATAGACTGAATTCCTTGTAAGTATGCACGGCCTATTCGCAGAAATTGAAGCTTGGGCATGTGGGTCATCTTTGAACATCGTTTGATTGGCCGCTGGCGTATAGATGAAGCACTTGACCTGATCAAGTCCATGGTTGGCTTCAAGCGGCTAGGAACAAATAAAAAGACTTTACGCGAATATCAAGCAATATGCTCAACTGAAAGGGGTAATGTAAATGCGAGAATACTGGGCTAGCTTAATAAGATCAAAGCATACTGAAGGTTTGCAAAAATGATTCCCTATGGACGCCAAGACATTAACCAGGCCGACATTGATGCGGTGATCGCCGTGTTGCGCTCAGACTTTCTGACCCAAGGTCCTGCCGTGCCTGCCTTTGAAAAAGCCGTTGCCGGTTATTGCGGTAGCCAGCATGCTGTAGCGGTTAATAGCGCTACCAGTGCGCTACATATTGCCTGTTTAGCACTGGGCGTAGGCAAGGGCGATAGTGTCTGGACCACGCCGATTACCTTTGTAGCCAGTGCTAACTGCGCACTGTATTGTGGTGCAACCGTGGATTTTGTTGATATTGATCCGCGCACTTATAACCTCAGTGTAGAACGTCTGGCAGAAAAACTGGTTCTGGCAGAAAAAATCGGTAAGCTACCCAAAGTCGTGATCCCTGTGCACTTATGTGGCCAACCCTGCGACATGGCCGGCATCTATGCGTTAAGCAAGCAGTACGGTTTCAAAATCATCGAAGATGCCTCGCACGCTATTGGCGGCAAATACCAAGGTGAGCCCATCGGCAATGGCCGCTATAGCGACATCACCGTGTTTAGCTTTCACCCGGTCAAAATCATCACCACCGGCGAGGGCGGCATGGCCGTTACCAATGACGCACAACTGGCCAAACTAATGATGCGACTGCGCAGTCATGGCATTACCCGTGACCCTGCCGAGATGACTCATGCGCCAGACGGCCCCTGGTATTATCAGCAAATTGAACTGGGTTACAATTACCGCATGACCGATATACAAGCTGCACTAGGTTTGAGCCAAATGCAGCGACTGGATGCGTTCGTCAGTAAACGGCATGTTTTGGCAGCGCAGTATGACAAGCTGTTAAAAAATATTCCGGTGATCACACCGTGGCAGCATGCTGATAGTTATTCCGGCCTGCATCTTTACGTCATTCGTTTGCTTACAAACAACGGCAAGATTAATCATCGTGAAGTTTTTGAGCGCTTGCAAGCGAATGGGATTGGTGTCAATCTTCACTATATACCTGTTTATCGACAGCCCTACTACGAAAAAATGGGGTATACCCCAAATGATTTTCCAGAAGCTGAACGATACTACGCTGAAGCCGTTAGTTTACCAATGTATCCAGGTTTGACGGAAGCTCAGAAGTCAGAAGTTATACAGAAATTAACATTATCTATTTAACATCAAGCGATTTTCAAGGTAACAGGTAAATGGATATGAAAAAAAATCCGTATCAATGCGAAAACACCATATAGAGATTAACTTGTGAGACGTCTCGCCCTCGGTACCGTTCAATTCGGCCTACCTTATGGTATAGCCAATCAATCGGGCCAAGTTGCCCGATCGGAAGTCAAGACCATGTTGCATCTAGCCTCGGTCAATGGCATTGACACCCTAGATACCGCCATCGCCTATGGCGAAAGCGAAACGTGTTTGGGCGAAGTGGGTACGCAAGGCTTCAAGTTGGTCACCAAATTACCTGCATTGACCGATAACTGCGCAGATATAAATACTTGGGTTCAGCAGCAGTTTGCTGCATCGCTATCGCGGCTTGGTGTAACTGCTGTGTATGGTCTGTTACTGCATCGATCTGAACAGTTGCTTGATCCAAAAGGAATGGCGCTTTATAAGGCGCTGCAAGATTTGAAAGACAGCGGACAGGTGCAAAAGATAGGGGTTTCAATCTACGCGCCTGGCGAATTAGCAGAACTAATGCCACAATTTCATTTCGACTTGGTGCAAGCTCCGTTTAATCTTGTCGACCGGCGTCTTTATAATACAGGCTGGTTACAGCGTTTGAAGGGTAGCGGTGTTGAAATCCACACTCGCTCTGCTTTCCTGCAAGGCTTGTTATTGATGGCACAAGCTGATATTCCATGCAAATTTGCACCGTGGAGTGGACTTTGGCAGACATGGCATCGGTGGCTTACAGAAAACGATGTTTCAGCTGTACAGGCTTGCTTGGCTTTTCCGCTGTCTTTTCCTGAGATTGATCGGGTGGTGATAGGTGCAGATAGCGTGAGCCAACTGGCGCAAATTGTGAGTGCCGCAAGTAGTCAAAACAACGGTGATTTACCTGATTTGCAATGTGCAGATGAAAAACTGATTAACCCAGCCCAGTGGCCAGCATTATGAAAATTGTAGCACTCGTACAAGCCCGCATGGGTTCTACTCGCTTACCCAATAAAGTGATGAAAACTATTGACGGCGTACCCATGATCGAATTATTACTTTCACGCTTGGCAAAAGCAAAAGAAATTAATCAAATCATCGTAGCCACATCAATCGATGAACGCAACCAACCATTGGTTGAGCATGTCCGCAAGCTCGGTTACGCCTGCGAACAAGGCAGCGAAAACGATGTGTTGGATCGTTATGTACAGGCCGCAAAAAAGCACAGTGCCGATGTAGTGGTGCGTATCACCGGTGATTGTCCATTGGTAGATCCGGAGTTGGTTGATGAGGTTATTCGTTGCTTTAAATCTGCAAGCGTGGATTATTTCAGCAACACCAATCCGCCTACCTACCCGGATGGTTTGGATATCGAAGTCTGCACCTTTAAAGCTCTGGAACAAGCCAGCCAAGAAACCAGCGACCCCTTTGATCGGGAGCATGTCACACCTTACCTGCGTAAACCCGGCCAGTTTAAAACCGCCGACATACAGTATAACCAGGATTTGTCGGCCTTGCGCTGGACAGTGGACGAGCCGGCTGATTTTGCCGTTATTGAAAAAATATTCCAACACTTTCATCCTCGTATCGATTTTACTTGGGGTGAAGTACATGACTTGCAACAGCAACAACCAGAAATCTTCAACCTTAACAAGCACATTATTCGAAACGAAGGAGCCATCATGGGCACAGGCCAAAAACTTTGGAAACGCGCAAAGCAAATCATTCCTGGTGGCGGTATGCTACTGTCTAAGCGAGCCGAAATGTTTCTGCCGGAGCTATGGCCGGCCTATTTTAGTAAGGCAAAAGGCTGTAAAGTTTGGGATCTGGATGACAACGAATACATTGATATGTCCATCATGGGCATCGGCACCAACATTTTGGGGTATGGGCATCCTGAAGTAGATGACGCAGTCCATAAAACGATTGATGCCGGTAACATGTCTACTTTTAACTGTCCTGAAGAAGTCTATCTGGCAGAAAAATTAATTGAGCTACATCCCTGGGCTGATATGGTACGGCTTGCACGTTCAGGCGGAGAAGCCAATGCTATTGCCATTAGAATTGCACGCGCAGCTTCCGGTAAAGATAAAGTAGCTATTTGTGGTTACCATGGCTGGCATGACTGGTATCTTTCTGCCAACTTGGGCGACGATAAAAACTTGGATGGGCACTTATTGCCAGGACTGGAACCCAACGGTGTCCCCAGAAATCTTCGTGGTACAGTCTTCCCGTTTAACTACAATAATTTTGCAGAACTGGAAGCGCTCGTTAATGCACAGGATATTGGCGTCATTAAAATGGAAGTCGTACGTAATAAAGGACCAGAAGACAACTTTTTGCACAAAGTGCGTAAACTGGCTACTGATCGTAATATCGTACTCATTTTTGATGAATGTACCTCCGGCTTTCGCGAAACTTTTGGCGGCTTGCACAAAAAATACGGCGTTGAACCGGATATGGCCATGTTTGGAAAAGCCTTAGGCAATGGTTATGGCATAACAGCCACCATTGGCAAACGTGAAGTGATGGAAGCCGCACAAACTACTTTTATCAGCAGTACCTTTTGGACAGAACGCATAGGCCCAACGGCAGCACTTAAAACTCTGGAAGTGATGGAGCGCACCAAATCATGGGATACAATTACCCAAACCGGTTTAAATATTCGTCAAGGTTGGCAACAGCTTGCCGACAAACACGCACTTAAAATTGACCATTGGGGCTTGCCTGCCTTGACTGGCTTTACTTTTCAAAGTATCCATGCTTTAGCTTACAAGACATTAATAACACAAGAAATGCTGGCAAAAGGCTATCTTGCAGGAAACAGTGTTTATGTTTGTACCGAGCACACACCCACAGTAGTTGCCAATTTTTTTGAAGCAATTGAACCTATATTTGCGTTAATTAAAGAATGTGAAGAGGGACGGGATATATCAACTTTACTTAAAGGCTCAATCTGCCACGGCGGCTTTAAACGTTTAAATTAATCAAATATATGTATATAGCCTTTCGCACCGATGCAACCAGTCAAATCGGCACAGGCCATTTCATGCGCTGTCTGACATTAGCAGATGAGCTCAAAAAGAACGGCGCACAGATACGCTTTGTCAGCCGCGACCTGCCCGACCATTTGCGCGACATGCTGGTTGCAAAAGGCATTGATCTCCTGTCATTAAAAAACACTGCAAGTGCATCACAGATAGACAATTTAGCTCATTCCGCTTGGTTGGGAACCAGTCAAGCCTTTGATGCGCAAGATACTATTCAGGTGCTATCGGGTCACTCATGGGATTGGCTAGTCGTTGACCACTATGCGCTGGATGCACGTTGGGAAAGTACAATGCGCGAAACGGCCAAGCGGATCATGGTCATCGACGATATTGCCGACCGTCAACATAATTGCGATGTGTTGCTGGATCAGAATTTCTACATAGACATGCAGGTGCGTTACATCGGCAAAGTACCTGCGCATTGCCAATTATTGCTAGGGCCACGTTATGCTTTGTTGCGGGAAGAGTTTAGAAAGTTGCGTGAGCAGATCAAGCCCCGCACAGGAACAGTAAAAAGAATATTAGTATTCTTTGGCGGTGTGGATGCCGATAATTACACAGGGCTAGCCATTAAGGCTTTAACTGATATGAAACTTGAAGAAGTACATGTGGATGTAGTGATCGGTGCCCAGCATCCGTTTCGTGCAGGGATTGAAACGAATTGCAAAGTACGAGGATTTGTTTGCCATGTACAAACCGCCAAAATGGCGGAGTTGATGGCAGCGGCTGACTTAGCCATTGGTGCAGGTGGTACAGCCATCTGGGAGCGTAGCTGTTTAGGGTTGCCTTCAATAAGCTTATGCGTTGCTGAAAACCAACGAAAGCAGATTAGAGATGCCGCAGAAGTAGGGCTGTTGTATGCACCATCAAATGACAATAATTTAATAGCCTTGATACAAAATCACACAAATGGGCTACTAGAAAATTCGGCACTGCTTAAGCTGATTTCTAATGCTGAAATGAATGCAGTAGATGGTAAAGGCGTAGCAAGAATTATCAGTGCAATGGAAATTGGCGGTATTGAGATAAGACAAGTAACTGAACAGGATTCACAACAACTATTTGATTGGCGTAATCATCCAACTATTCGTGCTGTATCAAAAAATAATAACCCTATCGTTTGGCAAGACCACCAAAAATGGTTTGGTGCAGTCGTGGCAGACCAGAACCGTGAGTTATTGATAGGTATAAATGCCAATCAACCAGTTGGAGTCGTGCGTTTTGATAAAGATGGTGATGTTGCCGAAGTATCCATCTATCTTGTACCCGAGGGTGGATTTAAAGGACAAGGCCGTAATCTTTTATCGAGTGCTGAACGGTGGTTGAAAGCCAATCGACCTCATATCAAAAGTATTCGCGCAAGCGTGCTAAACGAAAACACAGTCTCTAAAAATTTGTTCCTTGGCGCAAATTATCGTAAACATACAATTTGCTATCAAAAAGACCTTTGAAATTAAAAATAGCTAAAGAAATGAAAATTGCAGACAGAATTATTGGGCCTAACCACCCGCCCTTCATCACCGCCGAGATGTCCGGTAATCAGAACCAGTCGCTAGAACGAGCCTTTGAAATTTTAGAGGCCGCTGCCAAGACTGGCGCACATGCGCTAAAGATCCAGACCTATACACCTGACACTATGACGCTGGATTTGGATGAGCGTGAGATTCACCACAGAAAAAAGCATCCAAAAAAGCTGGAAATTCAATATCAATGGATGGAAGCGCACCCGAATATCGTATTGTCAGGACATCAAAGTATCAAAATATCAGAAAATGTTGCCGTGCCAGAATTACCAGAGAGTTTGGTCGTTCGTAGAGTCAATAAATACAGTCTGCTATTTTCCAATCGCTTTCCTACCCGTTCAGTTATGGTAAAACGAGAAGTTTCTTATCGATTCCTGCCCGAAAAACGCTATGAAGAAGATTACTTGCTTTGGCTCAAGATTGTATTTAACGGTCAGCCAGCCTGGTTTTTGAATAGTCCAATGGCTTATTCATTCAAGGAAGATTTTGGCGATGAGGGATTAACAGGTAATCTATGGGAAACACAACTAGGCGTGTTGGATACTTATTATCGGGTTTTTAGCGCAGGCTTCATTTCAATTTTTATGCTTACCTTGGCTTCTGGCTTTTCCTTTTTTAAGTGCCTTAGAAGGCTGGGTATTACTAAAGGGCGTTCTTTATTTAACGGTCGAGTAACAAAACTCATAGTATCATGAATAAAATCTGCTATGTTGCTACGATTCCCGCTGTTGTTAATTCCTTTTTACGTGATCACATCCAGGCTGCATCAGAAAAATATGCGGTAACGGTTGTCTGTAATTCTGAGGATCAGTACTTGCTTGAGGGTCTTAATGCCCGACTCATTCTATTACCTATTGAGCGTAAACCATCACCATGGAAGGATGCGTTCGTTCTATTTAAACTATTTAAACTATTTCGTCATGAGCAATTTGATATTGTTCATTCGCACATGCCAAAAACCGGGCTTTTAGGCATGTTAGCTGCAAGGTTAGCTGGTGTACCGATACGAATCAACACGTTTCATGGAGAAGTATGGGCAACACGTAGCGGCTGGCAACGAAAAGCACTAAAACTATTGGATCAATTAGTCAGCTTACTGGCAACCAATATCCTGGTGGTCAGTCCTTCCCAGCAAGCCTTCTTGATAAAGGAGGGCATATTGCCACAAGGCAAAGCAAAAGTGATCGGTGCGGGTTCAATTTGTGGTGTAAACCCGTTACGCTTTCATCCTGATTCGGATGCCGGATTCACCCAGCGAAATGACTTGGGAATTACACAAGAAGCTGTTGTTATCTTGTTTGTAGGTCGTCTAAACCGTGATAAGGGAATGCTGGATTTGGCTACTGCTTTCGATGCAATTGCCAAACATCATTCTAATGTAGTGCTGTTACTGGTAGGTGCTGAAGAAGATGTGCCTTTCAGCAAGATCCAGGAAATCTGCAATAGGGAGCGTGACTGTTTGCGCTATGTGAGCTTTACGGCCATGCCGGAACGTTTTATGGCGGCGGCCGATATTTTTTGTTTGCCCAGTTATCGAGAAGGTCTTCCCATGACTATTCTTGAGTCGGCTGCCTGCGGTGTGCCGACTGTAGCCTCACGTATTTACGGTATTACTGATGCAGTCGAAGACGGCAAGACCGGCTTGTTATTTACTGCGGGCGATATTGCAGGTCTTACTCAATCTTTACTAAGGCTAATAGATGAACCACTTTTGCGACAAGAAATGGGCGAAGCTGCCCGTGTGCGAGCACTTGAATTATTCCCCAGTCATAAAATTACAGCAGGAATGCTTTCGCTGTATAGTGAGTTATTAACTGAACGTCATGATTAATAAATGAACAAGATGGATAGATTAAATAACCCATACAACCTAACGTTGAAGACGGTACTTGTTACCGGAGCCAATGGTTTTGTTGGTAAACCGCTTTGTCTGGCGTTATTGGGGCAAGGGCAAGCTGTGCGGGCGGCGGTGCGCGGTGCAAACAGGCAGGTTGAAAATTGCGGGACGGTAGCCGTTGGTGAGATAAACGGCCAGACAGATTGGACAAATGCGTTGTCGGGTATCAAGGTGGTTATTCATCTTGCTGCGCGGGTGCATGTTATGAATGATACATCGACTGATGCGTTGGCAGAATTTCGCAGGGTTAATGTCGAGGGCACTTTACATTTAGCCAGACAAGCGGTTGAGGCTGGCGTACGGCGCTTTATTTTTATCAGTTCCATTAAGGTGAATGGTGAAAGTACACTATCAGGACATCCTTATACCCCTGAAGACCTGCCCGCTCCGGTTGATCCTTATGGCATTTCCAAGCACGAAGCCGAAGATGCCTTGCGTCAGTTAGCGACTGATACGGGGCTGGAAGTGGTTATTATTCGTCCGCCGCTGATTTATGGGCCGGGTGTAAAGGCTAATTTTTTAAGCATGATTCGCTTGCTGGACAAGGGCGCTCCTTTGCCTTTGGGCGCGATTAATAATCAGCGCAGTCTGGTTGCTTTGGATAATTTGATTGATTTAATCATTACCTGTATTCATCATCCCGCAGCGGCTAATCAAACTTTCTTGGTGTCCGATGGCGAGGATCTTTCAACGCCTGGCTTGTTACAGCGAACAGCTGCGGCTTTAGGCAAAAAGGCGTGGTTGTTGCCGGTTCCCGGGTTTTTATTGGTATGGGGCGCAACCTTGATAGGCAAACAAGCGATGGCGCAGCGACTCTGTGGCTCATTGCAAGTCGATATTTCCAAAACATGCTCTTTATTAGATTGGAAGCCGCCTGTAAAGGTAGATGAAGCACTGCGCAAGACGGCACATTTTTATAGCAGCGCGACACATGATTAACGTCGGCTGGGTATTTTTTATTGCCCTGGTTTTGGCAGCGATATTAACCGGAATATTGCGCCGTTACGCCTTGGCTGCCAGCTTGCTGGACATGCCAAACGCACGTAGTTCGCATAGTGTGCCAACACCGCGCGGTGGTGGCTTGTCGATTGTTATGGTGTTTTTGCTGGGACTTCCGGTACTTTCAGTAATGGGGATTTTAGCGACAAATACTGTGTGGGCACTGGTTGGCGCGGGTGCATGGGTGGCTTTGGTAGGGTTTATGGATGATCATGGCCATATTCCGGCGCGATGGCGACTACTGGCCCATTTTATCGGGGCAGCGTGGGGGCTTTACGGGTTGGGTGGATTGCCGCCGCTCGTGTTCTCGTTGCCAACAAGTCAAGAGGTGTATTCTATTGATTTGGGCTGGGCGGGACAAATTTTGGGGCTGTTTTATTTGGTTTGGTTGCTTAATCTCTACAATTTTATGGATGGTATTGACGGGTTGGCCAGTATTGAGGCGATAACCGTTTGCCTGGGTGGGGCGCTTTTGTATCTGTTAGGTTCTGAAACTGTTGGTCTGTGGGTTACGCCGGTCTTGCTGGCAATGACGGTGGCCGGTTTTTTGTTTTGGAATTTTCCGCCCGCCAGGATTTTTATGGGTGATGCGGGGAGTGGTTTTTTAGGCATGATATTGGGACTTTTTTCTATTCAGGCTGCCTGGATTGCACCGCAGTTTTTTTGGAGTTGGTTAATTTTACTGGGCGTGTTTATCGTGGACGCCTCTTGGACGTTGGCGCGGCGTTTTTTAAACGGTGAAAAAGTCTACGAGGCTCACCGTAGCCATGCTTATCAACAAGCATCGCGTTATTATCGTTCACATAAGACCGTTTCACTGGTTATTGGTGTTATTAACGTGTGTTGGTTAACGCCGTTGGCGCTTTGGGTTGGGCTGGCCGGACTTAATGCCTTGCCGGGTTTGGCGTTGGCTTATTTACCGCTGATAGTATTGGCTATTTATTTTAAAGCAGGTGTAAGAGAAGCGGATTTATGCAACGAGAATTAGCGCACTGGTTTATTGGACTTCAGCGCCGGAATAAGGCAGTTATTTTAATTAGCGCGGATGTTTTTTTTGTCTTGTTTTCGCTGTGGGCGGCGTTTTCTTTGCGTTGGGGAGAACTTTATATTCCTAAAGGCGATGAGTGGTATTTATTTGCAGCGGCACCTTTTATCGCCGTACCTATTTTTGTACGGCTAGGCTTATACCGGGCCATTATTCGTTATATTGAGATTAGGGCTTTATGGACAATCGCTCAGGCCACTACGCTTTATGCCCTGGTTTTTGCCTTTGTCTTGTATGAATCCGCTATCCAGGTTATTCCCCGAACGGTCTCACCGCTCAATTGGTTGCTTATTATGCTGCTGGTGGGTAGCAGTCGTTTTGTTGCGCGTTGGTGGTTGGGCGAGACTTATTTTAGCTTGGGTGGCATTCGAAGTGCGGCCGATTCTCGCAAAAAAAGTGTAGTGATTTATGGGGCGGGTAGTGCCGGTGTGCAACTGGCTTCTGCACTGGCGCACGGACGTGATTTTAAACCAGTGGCTTTTATCGATGACGATAAATCCTTGCACAAAAGAAAAGCGAATGGACTCCGGATATATCCGCTAAGTTCTTTAAGTTATTTGCTACAACGTTACCAGGTTTCAGATGTTTTACTGGCCATGCCTTCTACAAAACGCTCGCGCATCAGTGAGCTTATCCGGTTGTTGGAACCGTATGCCATTCATGTGCTCTCAATGCCCGGGTTATCTGATATAGCCCAAGGCCGTGTTAAGGTTGATACGCTTCAGGAAGTTGATATTGCCGATCTTTTGGGGCGTGACCCGGTCGCACCCGACCCTTCACTGCTTAAGGCATCAATTACCGGTAAAGTGGTCATGGTAACGGGGGCAGGGGGGTCTATAGGATCAGAATTGTGCCGGCAGATTATTCAATTGCAACCACTTGCGCTGATTCTTTTTGAGGTGAGTGAATTCGGGCTTTATGCGATAGAAAAAGAATTGAATCACCAGTTAACCTATGCTTTGGGTTCCAAGCCCATAGAAATTATTGCCGTTATGGGTTCAGTGACGCAAGCCAAGCGTATTGAAAAAGTGTGCAAAGCTTTTAAGGTGCAAACTATTTATCATGCGGCTGCTTACAAGCATGTGCCGATGGTAGAGAAAAATCCTGGGGAAGCCGTATGGAATAATATCTTTGGGACTTTTCGTGCAGCACAGGCGGCCATCAATGCAGAAGTTGAACTTTTTGTACTTATTTCAACGGATAAAGCTGTCAGGCCGACTAATATCATGGGCGCGACCAAGCGTTTTGCAGAATTGATTTTGCAGGCTCTAAGTTTAAATGCGGATCATCATTTCAAAACCCGTTTTACGATGGTGCGCTTTGGTAATGTTTTAGGCTCGTCCGGGTCTGTCGTGCCGTTGTTTAAAGAGCAAATAGCCCGAGGTGGGCCGGTAACCGTGACCGATGCCAGAATTATCCGTTACTTTATGACGATACCCGAAGCTTCGCAGTTGGTTATTCAAGCCGGTGCTTTAAGTCAGGGGGGCGATGTGTTTGTGCTGGATATGGGCGACCCCATCCGAATTGTTGATTTGGCAAAGCGAATGATTCATTTAAGTGGGTTGCAAGTAAAAGATGAAAATCATCCAGCGGGTGAGATAGCGATTAGTTTTACCGGTTTGCGGCCGGGTGAAAAACTTTATGAAGAGTTATTGATTGGTGACAATGTTTCAGAAACCAGTCACCCCAGAATTATGCGGGCCGAAGAATCTGTTATTCCTTGGGTTGAGCTGGAAAAAATGCTGGAGTCTTTGGAAAAGGCAACCCATGAGGATGATTTTGAGCAAGTGAGAGACGTGTTAAAGCGTGCTGTTTCCGGTTTTTTGCCGCAGTGCAAAAATGGCGATTTACTGTCGAATCGTAAAAAACTCGATGAGCGAGTATCTGCTTAAAAATCGCAGGCAAAAAAAACCTCCCAATGCGTATCCGCAGAGAGAGGCAAAAATTCAAGCAGAGCATTATGAGGAGGAACTGCTTGGAGGTATAACACCAGGAGGTAGTTAACTGTTAACGCCTAGCTGTTCAGCTTTACTCGCATTACAATGTTGCTATAAATAGCAGCGGAGGCAAACAATACGGTCGAAATAATAAATTGACCTGAAATGAAACTTCCTATACCGGCAATAAATAGTAAGCCGATCATTATGTCTTTGTTGAAGTTTTTCATTAGTTTAATCCTGTAATAAAGTTAAGTAATCTTTATGCAGCGTTGTTGCCGTTTTACAAATCTTGTTGCGTTCTTACATGGTTAATACTATACAGAGATATTTATTGTATACAATATGCCAAATAATAAATTAATTGTTTCCTGTGTAGAAATAGTGTGTAATGTCAAGACTTTTGTTGATGTGCAGTAGGTGCAATATTAATAGTAAAAATAAGGTAGTCCGTACCTTTAACTCACTGCAATTGTAATTATTCAGTCCCCCTCTTTAACAAAGAGGAGTTAGGGGAGATTTTATTAGATAAATCCCCCTCAATCCCCCTTTTTCAAAGGGGGAGGTGAATACTTACCTGCAATTAAGTCAAGCAAAAACAGGGAACTTGCCGGTGCAAATTTATGGGCACCCACTCCTTAACTTGATGACAGTCACCTTGCAACTAATTGAGGCTTAAATGGATAAATTAACAAGTATGACCGTCTTTGTACGTGTCGCAAAAGCCGGAAGTTTTGCGGGTGGTGCCAGGGATCTGGGTATTTCCAGGGCAATGGCAACCAAGCATATTATGCAACTTGAAGGCAGTCTGGGTACGCGCTTAATCAATCGTACCACGCGTAGTTTAAGCCTGACCGATGTAGGCGTTTCTTATCTTGAACGCTGCCAGCAAGTGCTGATAGATGTTGAAGAAATGGAAACCGCAGTGACACATTTACAGACCGAGCCACGGGGGGTATTAAAGATCAGTGCGCCCCCGGCTATTGGTGCAACCCATATTGCGCGTGCCGTGGCGGAGTTTTTAAAAATTCATACCGATTTAACGGTTGAAATGATTTTGCAGGGCAGTCCTGGCGATTTGATTGATGAAGGTATTGATGTTGCCATTTTTCTGGGCGCTTTAGATGATACCAGTATGGTTGCCCGTAAATTAGCCAGTTCATCGCTGGTTGTTTGCGGATCGCCGGATTATTTGGAACGTTACGGCATTCCGCAGACGCCGGAAGATTTGGTGGAGCATAGTTGTCTGGTTAATTGGGCTATTTCGCCACGTAATAAATGGCAATTTAAAACGGAAGCAGGCTTTAAGGTAGTCACCGTTACCGGGAGAATGCAAACCAATGCGGCTCACCCGATTCGTATCGCAGCCATTAACGGTTTGGGACTGGTGATGCTGCCTACCTATATTGTTGGCCGGGATATTGAAAATGGTACGCTAAAAGTGGTGCTGGGAAACTACCCCTTGCCGCCTTTGGATATACATGCCGTCTATCCGCACCGGAAATATTTATCCGCCAAGGTCAAAGGCTTTATGGATTTCTTGCAGGCTTGGTTGGAGCATCGCGTGAGTATGCCGGGAACTGAATAATGACTGCGGTAATGGGCAAATGGGATGCTGTTTATAGTCAGTCGGAACCGATTTTTTATCCGGCTGCATCCGTGCTGACTGAAAATGATTTTTTGCTACCGTCGACCGGAACCGCGCTGGATTTGGCTTGCGGTTTTGGGGCTAATGCCGTTTTTTTGGCGGAGCGGGGATGGGCGGTGACTGCCTGGGATATTTCTTTAATTGCTATAGATAAATTAATGACTTATGTAGTCCGGCAAGGGCGTGTATCAATGCATGCCAAGAAAAAATCGTGACAGAAAGCTTTACTAAATGTTCTTTTGATGTCATCGTTGTGAGTCGATTTCTTGACCGTACTCTAAGTGATGCGATAATAGGAGCACTTAAACCGGATGGATTGCTTTTTTATCAGACTTTTACGCAAGAAAAAAGTAAGCCAACTACGACCCAATAATCCTGATTATCGACTGGATTGTGGTGAACTGCTGGAACTGTTTGCACCGTTGAGAGCCTTTTTTTAGTAATTATTCACCTCCCCCTTTGAAAAAGGGGGATTGAGGGGGATTTATCTAATAAAATCTCCCCTACCCCCTCTTTTTCAAAGAGGGGGACTGAATAAGTAAGTTTTTTACAGAGAGAACGCTTTAATCGGCCAACATCAACGGGGTTTAAGAAATGAAGCCCAGTTTGTCGACCAGAAACGTAAATAATTGGTAACACCATGATAGAAAATTTAACCCCACAACAGGCGTGGGACTTGATGCAACAAAATACTGACGCCGTATTGGTGGATGTACGCACAAAAGTTGAGCATGCTTTTGTCGGACACCCTGTAGGTGCGGTTCATATTGCCTGGAAAGAAGCGCCAGACTGGCAGGTTAATGGACGGTTTGTTACCGACGTTAAAAAGTGTGTGCCAGATAGAAATGCACCGGTTTTATTGCTCTGTCGAAGTGGACAGCGTTCGCTGGATGCAGCAAAAGCACTTGAAGAGGCCGGGTATCAGCGGCTTATCAATATTATTGATGGCTTTGAAGGTTCCCTGGATTCGTTAAATCATCGCGGTAATCTGGGTGGTTGGCGTTTCAGCGGTTTGCCCTGGGTGCAGAGTTAATCCCGGGTCTGGTAAGCTTGGATTAGGCTGGATCTTGCCAACAAAATCCAATTTCAGTCTTGATGGGACTATCACCATCGTTTTGCACAGACTAACAAGAACTGACACGATAGAGTGCAATCGTTATACATCATGCTACACAGGGTATCTAAACACACCCTACACAATTTTATTAAACCCATTAGAGTACACAAAAAGTGATCGAGAAATTAAGAAACATCGCCATTATTGCCCACGTTGACCACGGTAAGACAACTTTGGTTGACAAGCTGTTACAACAGTCCGGTACCTTTGCCTCACATACCAAAGTGACTGAGCGGATGATGGATTCCAACGATATTGAAAAAGAACGTGGTATTACCATTCTGGCAAAAAACACGGCACTGGATTGGAACGGTTACCATATCAATATCGTTGACACCCCAGGCCATGCTGACTTTGGTGGTGAAGTAGAGCGGGTATTATCGATGGTTGATTCAGTATTGCTTTTAGTAGATGCTGTTGATGGCCCGATGCCACAAACCCGTTTTGTAACCCAAAAAGCTTTTGCTTTAGGTTTGAAGCCCATTGTTGTTATCAATAAAATTGACCGTCCGGGCGCACGTCCTGATTGGGTTGTTGATCAAACATTTGATTTATTTGATCGTTTGGGCGCAACGGATGAACAACTGGATTTCCCTATCGTTTATGCCTCGGCTATTAACGGCTATGCCGGCTTGGAACACACCATAACCGGTGGCGACATGACTCCTTTATTTGAAACAATTGTGGCAAAAGTAAGTCCGCCACCGGTTGATATGGACGGTCCTTTCCAAATGCAGGTTTCCAGTCTGGATTACAATACTTATGTGGGCGTTATTGGTATTGGTCGTATCCAACGTGGCAGCATTAAACCCAATCAGCCATTGATCATTGTCAATCGCGAAGGTGTCGAGCGTAAAGGTCGCATGTTGCAAATTTTTGGCTTTCACGGTCTGGAACGTGTTGAAGTTGCTGAAGCTCGCGCGGGTGATATTATTGCTTTTGCCGGTATTGAAAAGTTGGAAATATCTGACACTATCTGCAATCCTGAATTAGTAGAAGCGATGACGCCGTTAACGGTTGATGAGCCTACCGTAACCATGACATTTCAGGTTAACAACTCACCTTTTGCCGGTAAAGAAGGTAAATTTGTTACTACTCGTCAAATACGCGACCGACTGGACAAGGAATTACAACATAACGTTGCCTTAAAAGTTGAAGACACGGCTGACCCTGATAAATTTAAAGTATCGGGTCGTGGTGAATTGCATTTGTCTGTTCTGATTGAGAACATGCGTCGCGAAGGTTTCGAAATGGGCGTTTCGCGTCCGGAAGTTATCATTAAAGAAATTGATGGTAAAAAATGCGAACCATTCGAAATGGTCACCATTGAAGTGGAAGAAGAGCATCAAGGCTCTATCATGGAAAAACTGGGCGAGCGTAAAGGCGATCTGACCAACATGGTTCCCGATGGCAAAGGTCGTATCCGTTTGGAATATATGATGCCCTCACGCGGTCTGATCGGCTTCCAAACCGAATTTATGACAGCAACCTCAGGTTCCGGTCTGCTTTATCATGTATTCGACCATTACGGCCCGATGAAACCTGGTGAAGTCGGTAATCGTCAACGTGGCGTTATGATTTCAATGGTTGCCGGTAAAGCGGTCACTTATTCATTGCATCCGTTACAGGAACGTGGTGAATTGCTATTGGTTAATGGCGATGAAATCTACGAAGGCATGTTGGTAGGCTTGCATTCTCGCAGTAATGATTTATGCGTTAACCCTTGCAAACCAAAACAATTAACCAACGTTCGTGCTTCAGGTACTGATGAAAGTTTGGTATTGGCACGTATTCAGAAAATGACTTTAGAGCAAGCGCTTGAATTTATCGCTGAAGATGAGTTGGTTGAAGTTACACCCAAGTCCATCCGTTTACGCAAGAAATTGTTGACTGAAAACGAGCGTAAAAGAGCAGGCAAGAACTAAGCTTGTAGGGGCAATCCTCCTTCGCCTTCGCTCAGGACAGGCTTGTGGTTGCCCTAGAAAGTTTTTATAGGTTGGGTTAGGCTGACGCCTAGACCAACCTACAGAACTAAGGAGAAATAAGCATGAACGAAATTATATTTTTAATTGAAGATGCTCCCGAAGGTGGTTTTATAGCAAGAGCTTTAGACGTTTCAATATTTACCGAAGCCGATAATATAAATGATTTGCACCTAAAAGTAAGGGATGCGGTGGACTGTCATTTTGAACCTTCTAATAAACCTAAAATAATACGATTGCATTTTGTCCGTGAAGAAGTAATCGCTGCATGAAACTACCGCGCGATTGTTCAAGTTTGGAGTTAACAAATAAATTAGCACTCACCATTCGCCCTTAAAAAACCTTAAATAATTAATTAAAAAGTAAATAAAATCAATCAATTAACTTTTATTGGAAATATTGTGATAATTTTTTCATGCCAGCATCTCGTTTGCCTCTCGAATGCAATAGGTGCGTGGACATGATGTTTTTTAGCTTATTTTGTAGCATGTTGATTTTAAAGTAATTTTATAA
>JBAXTQ010000049.1:0-19084 GCA_037130115.1 Methylococcaceae bacterium | reverse complement strand
CTCTCCCGGAGGGAGAGGGAGCTGAATGTTGCTTTACTTCTAAGTCACTCTATAAGTATTCAGGCCGACTGGCTTTGCTCACCCTCTTTTTAAAAGAGGGGGACTGAATAATTACATAAAAAAGTGTCAACTACATTTTGGCTTCTATGAAACCCCTAACTTTCGCTTATTTTTATTACCTAAAATCGTTTAATCAATTGAGCATAGATATTTTTATAAAATCCGACACTCTCGGTCCAATTCCTTTCCTGCTCCACATACAGTCGACCCGCTACGCGTAATTGCTCCCACTGTTGCGGCTGGTTTAACAAATCCAGTACGGTTGCAGCCAAGTCATCGGCATCATTCGCTTTAAATAAATAACCATTGTGGTGATGCTTAATCAACTCTTTATGACCACCCACATCGGAAGCCACTACCAATCGTCCCTGCGCCATGGCTTCCAGTGGCTTTAAAGGCGTCACCAAATCGGTTAGGCGCATGGATAAGCGCGGATAGATAAAAATATCGACTTGGTTATAGTAATCTTGTACGCGTTCATGAGGTATGCGACCGGTAAAGATAACTTGCTTCTCCAGCCCCAGTTCTTTTGTCTTTTGTTTAATAAGTGCTTCTTGAGGGCCGCCACCTACCAGTAACAATCGGGCTTCCGGCTGTTTTTTCAGTATCAGGGACAATGCTTCCAGCAATAACGGCAGTCCTTCATAAGCATAAAAAGAACCAATAAAGCCCAAAACAATTTTATTGTCTAAACCCAGCTGGTTTTTTAATAATGGATCAGGTTCTACACCGTAGGTAAAATGCCCTATATCAACCGCATTGGGGATAACAGTTATTTTATCGGTAGAAATGCCCCGCGAGACAATATCCGAGCGTAATCCTTCACATATTGTGGTTATCGCATCGGCTTGTTTAAAAACGTAAGTTTCCAGTTTTTTGGTCAAAAAATAACGTAAGCCACCTTCAATAGCTGTGCCTTGATCAACGGCCGCATCTTCCCAAAAAGCCCGACATTCATAAACCAGGGGAATATTGTACTTCCTTGCGGCAGTGAGCGCGGCCCAACCATTTAATGCCGGAGAATGAGCGTGGAGTATATCCGGCTTTATTTCAGGGATAATCTCATCCAACCGTTTAACCAGTGACCGCACAACAGCCCATTGATTAAGTACCGGTATTTTAGCCAACAAGCCATGAGGCTTTTTTGATCTATAAAAAGTAAAGCCGTCTATCTCTTCTATGGGAACCGTTGCAACCGTATGTTTGGGCGAAGTGACATGAAAGGTTTTCCAGTCCAGCTTTTGCTGATAGTCTAAAATGGCTTTGGTACGAAAGGTGTAGCCACTATGAAGGGGGATGGAATGATCAAGGATGTGTAGAATTTTCATACGGCGTTAAATACTAGTGAGTGTTTAGGACTGGCATACGGTTGGCATTTAATGCAGTTCTTTTCCAAATACGCGCCTACAGGCTTTACGTAACAAATGCGGAACCATCAAGTAAATCGGCATTTTTAACCAATGCGATCTCACAAACAGCAACCAGCGTGCCAATCCTGTCCAGCGATCATTACAACTTTCGTGATCAGGCATAAGCGCCCTTGAAAAAAGCGCGTCCATTAACGTTGTCTTTATCTTGTTTGGCAACTGTTGCTCGGATGCTTTAATAACGTGTTCAGGTATTGAAGTTTGCAAAATCTGACGGGTATAGCGAAGCGCATAAAACAAAGGAATATTTTGTTTAAGTTCGCCGGCTCGTTGCAGCAATTTATCCCAAAAATTTTGTTGCGATGAAAATTCTTTAAGTAGCAAATCCAGATCTGATAAATCCCGGAAACCCTGAGTAAACTCGCCTTCATGAAACAAATGCGTAGCGCTGTGTAATACCCTGTCTTCAGGTGATAAAACCCAAATATCTTGCTCAGGTATCTTGACAATATTAGCCCATAATTGTTTGGCATCCGGACAATACCCGGTTGTCTTGGGCAGGATATTATGATGGACGTCAATCGATGTTTGCCGCTTTAAATGTCTTAACGGGGGGATTTCGTGCATCCATTGGCGATAATATTTTTGGTCATAAGTATCTCGGGTATTGGTCATCCATCCTGCTTTTATCAAGGCGACTTCAACTTCCTGCAATTTGTCTTCGGGTACCAGAATATCAACGTCGGAAAATATACGCCCTTTTTCAGCTCTATTTTTAGCAAAAAAATAGGCCGATCCTTTTAATAAAACCAGTGGCACATCAACCGCTTTTAATGCGTCCTGAATACAGGTTATTTCCCATTGTAGCGAAATATAAAATCGATCAAAGTAAGTTTGTGCGGATTTTATATGTGCTGCGGGTTGTACGGGAATTTGGGATGATACCCCGGCTTCTTCGAGTAAAAAACCAAGCCTGGCCAAGACATTGGCACTCCGCGCCTGTCGGATTAAGGTCTCCCACTGCTGTAAATCCAATTCCAGAGCGCACTGTGGATTTATAAAAACGGTGCATAATAATGGTTTCAACCGACTAATTCCGTAAATAACTCAACAGCTTCTTCAAGGCAACTGTACTTAAAGTCATAACAATCACTGGTATCAATCAAATCGCCTACGCTATCAAAGCCCTGAACACCCAGAATATTATAGTTAAAACAATTTTCAGCAAGCTTTAACAATGCCCGACCTTTACCCAAGGGGGTTAGTTCGGTTTTAGCGTTGACCCAATATTTAGGAAAAATCAGCTTGGCAGGTTTAGCCGGCATTTCACCCAGCTCAACACTTTCATCAGGCGGACGTACATGACCTATCGCACCTTTTGCCGTATTATTAATCACCGCCCCCATAACCACATCAGGTGAAAATTTGCGTATAACCTCAAGCGATTTATTTTTTAGACTAATGGGTCTCGGTACCGGATAAACCAAGCCATTGGCTATAGAAACCAGCGTCATTTCATCAGACAGTAATCGCCAACCACTACAAACCAATGCCGCACACAGCGTACTTTTTCCGCTGCCCGGGCTGCCCGGCAATATAAACGCCTGGCCATTACGCTCCACAACGGCGGCATGAATAACCAAATATTGATGGGAATGATTGGCTATACACCAGTTTAAACCCCATTCAAACAGGGCTGATGCTTGTTTATAAGGCAACGGTTTGAATGGGACATGGCCGTCAAACGAAAAGTTAACCTGAGCGCGAAAATAACGTCGCACTTTAGACGGAGCAGTTAAGGAGGTATAAAAATCAATGAAGGCTTCATTATTGACTACCTCGTAAGCACCATAAAGGACCAGGACATGCTCAGCGACTGCTGCTACAGAAGAAGATAGACAAACTGTAAATCCGCCTATTTTTAATCTAAGGCCTTCACTATTCAATGCACGAATGACTGCCGCTTTAGAAAGTGTCGAAAGCTTCATGCAAGATTGTTGTCCGTTACCAGCAATAAACCCAACTTTTGGTATTCCTTGATTAAATCATCCATAAAGCCTTCTGCATCGAAATCAATTTGAAAGTCAAAAAGGCTGTTCAGGTTTTGCAGTACCTGCTTTCCTGTCGCTGTTTTTTCTGAAACAAGTTTAAAAATTTCTGCACCTATGCCATCGACCAAGTGCGTTTCTCCAGTCAACTGATTATAGATAACACCCTCGTCACCCCAAAAGCGGCAACAGACTAAACCGTCCTTTGGCAGCCCAACCATGCTATCGCCAATCATGGATAAAGGAAACTTTTAGATGCCGAAATTACCATGTAGATTTTAGATAGGCAATAACATCAATGGGATCAGGCACTTGACGCGGTTTAGTAGGTAATGATCCAGGTGTTCCAGCTTGAATTGCCTTAACTTGGGCAACAGTCAACGGATAGCTTTTAGAATTAGCCGCATTCAAAAGCGCGGCACTTAAGCACGCTTGTAGCGATGGGTTGGTGTTACTCCCTGATACTAAATATTCCCGTAAGGTGGTGTTATCAATACCACCAAAAACATCCTTAAATTTGGTTCCGCCTGAATAAGCGGCTTTTGTAACCCTAATACTTCTGAGCGTAGCAGAATCCTTGTCAATAGTAGGAAGCCGAAGTGTACTTTTAGTACCATAAGAATAACCTGACGGCCATGTGCCGGCATTATTTGGATCACCCAGTACTGCTATGGATCTTCCGGCCGTGCAACTGCCAGCGGGACTATGGGATTGATTGCCTGAACATATTTCAGATGCACACTGGATACCAAACACCGATGGACTCGCCAGTGTTAATATAACGGGCGCAACAATACTAGCTCCCTTGATAAACTGACGTCTTTTTTCTACACCCACGTCTTCTGTCGTTTTGTCTTTAATTTGCAGCTCTTGATTGCTCATAATAACTCACCTGGAAATGGATATATTCGAAAACAGACTAACTAATAAACATTAATACTATCTGAGTGTTATAAAACCTGCCAGGTCTGTCACGTATTAATTGGATAGCCCAATTTATAAACGCCAACAAATAAGCTGGCAAGGTAACGACTATCTGCAACTGCCAAAAACTCAGTCAATTTACCTGCAAATCCGGAATAACTGCGACTAACCACTCATATCTCTATTTGTTAAATTATTATAGTTTATAATTACAGCAATAAAATCTAACTACCCAATAAATTATGAAAACCACATTAATCGTTAGTGCTATTCAACAACCCTGTAATGAAGACAGGCAGACAAACCTTGATTATTCCATAGCAAAAATACATGAAGCCGCCGCCGCTAATGCCGACTTGGTGGTATTACCCGAACTGCATCTGGGGCCGTATTTTTGTCAGAACGAGGATTATAATAATTTTGATCTGGCTCAAACTATTCCAGGGCCAACGACTGAAATCCTGTCAGCTGTCGCCAAAAAACTAAAAATCGTTATTGTCTCAACACTGTTCGAAAAACGGGCACCGGGGCTTTATCATAATACCGCTGTGGTTTTTGATAAGGATGGCAGTATAGCAGGCAAATACAGAAAAATGCACATACCCGACGATCCGGGTTTTTATGAAAAATATTACTTCACACCGGGTGATTTGGGGTTTACACCCATAGCAACGTCTATTGGTAAATTAGGGGTATTAATTTGTTGGGATCAATGGTTTCCGGAGGCTGCCAGATTAATGGCTTTAGCCGGTGCAGAAATTTTAATATACCCGACCGCCATCGGTTGGGATCCTCAAGATACGCCGGAAGAACACCAACGCCAAGTGGATGCCTGGATTACCATTCAACGCTCTCATGCGGTCGCCAATGGCATTCCGGTTATTTCCTGTAATCGTGTCGGCTTTGAGCAAGCCCCCGACTCAGCAACAGGTATCAATTTCTGGGGCAACAGCTTTATAGCCGGCCCGCAAGGCGAAATAATAACTCAAGCCAATGCTTTGGAAACGAAACTATTAACGGGTACGTTTGATAGCAAAGGTATTGAAAAGGTCAGACAAATATGGCCTTATTTGCGTGACCGAAGAATTGATGCTTACAGCGACTTAAGCAAACGTTTTATCGATTAATTAATTGGACAAAACCCATCCTTGGAATAACTGAGTGATGGGTTTAGTTTTATTCACAGTGTTCGGTTAACGCTACACTTCAAATTCAGAGCGATCATGACCTTCATTAATCAAATTTTGCAGCCAGGTCGGCATAACGCCACGGCCTTTCCATGTTTTTTCCGGATCATCTGGATGGCGATATTTAACAGGCACTGTAATGCCTTTACGCACTGATTTTTTATCGTTTTCGTGGATCTCGACAGTAACATTAATCGATGCCGCTAATTCTCTAATCTTCGCAATAACGTCTTTACGTTTATTGGCCTGTTTACTTTTCAATACTTTTTCTACACTTTCAAGAACAGTTTGTAATTCACTTTCTGAAAGATTCTCAAAATCGGTCATGGTTATTCCCTCAATAATAAAAAAATCTGCCTTATTCTAACATGATTCGTTATTATTTTTAAAAGCAATAATTATTGTGAAGATACGTAACCGTTACCCGCTATTATTTTTTATGATTAAAATTAAATTTAATGCGTTACTTATTCATAAACAACATTAAATTGGATTTCATTTAATAACTGCCCGGTTTCGTCAACCAGTCTTGCAGTCCAATTAGTTTTATCGTTATAAACAAATAACTGACGGCTTGAGGTACGCCAGTTACTATTCGATATATTTACTTTCTTTCTGGTAATTAGCGCACCGTCAAGCAACCACTCGTGGTAAACCGAATGGCCTTCCATTCCGGTTAATTCAACATAATAATAGACCGATGTTGCTTTTTTTTTACTGAGTTTAAGTGGCAAACTTATTTCGCCTACCGGTTCATTATTATCGATTTTAAACGTGAGCAGGGATCTGATTACAGGCTTATTAATCTCTTTTGATTGATCCGGTATATTAATATTCTTTTCAGGTAAAGCTGACTGGCCTGTGTTTTTAGTATCCGGCTTAAAAAAAAAGATTAGCAGGGCTATAAATAACACTAACCCCATAAAAGCCAGCACTATCCGTTTAACATTCCATACTGTGATAATCTTTAAATGAGATATATCAGGCTCTACTTTTTTACCGGCACCAGGATATTTAACCTTAATGACGATATTTTTTTTCTCTTCCATAAAATCACCTATATTGTACGGCAACCCCTCTTTGTCAAAGAGGGGGACTGAATAATTACTAAACTATAAACACTTAAACTCGTTGTTCCAGTTTTTTTAACTTGACTGAGGCAATCCCGGACAAATCAAGATGTTTTCGTTAGTCGCGACGTGGGCGTCGCTCCTACAGTGGGAGCGACGCCCACGTCGCGACTATACCCCGTCATTAGGTTAGCCCGTCTCGCTCAACTGTAAGAGAGCGCCGGAAACGCCACCACACGCTATTCTTGGGTGGTCTCATCCGGCTTACGCCTCTTGCTTGTTGCAGACCGTCTACTGAAATCAGAAATTAAAAACTTGAAGATTGAGATAGTTACTAATAATTAGCTTAAAGTTTGGGGTAACGGAATTGCTCCCGCACCCCTGATACCCTTTAAACTACGTGATAAACCTCGGCACCTTCGTCAATGAACTGTTTGGATTTTTCATCCATACCTTTCATTAACGCCTCTTGTTCATCTTTAATGCCTTTTGCCGCCGCGTAATCACGCACATCCTGACTAATCTTCATTGAGCAGAAATGCGGGCCGCACATGGAGCAAAAATGGGCAATTTTCGCCGACTCTTTAGGCAGGGTTTCATCGTGAAACTCACGCGCTTTTTCGGGGTCAAGGCCAATATTAAACTGATCTTCCCAGCGAAATTCAAAACGGGCTTTGGACATTGCGTTGTCACGCGCTTGTGCACCGGGGTGACCTTTTGCCAAGTCAGCAGCATGAGCCGCAATTTTGTAAGTGACAATGCCTTCACGGACGTCTTGCTTGTTCGGCAGCCCCAAATGCTCTTTTTGGGTGACGTAACAGAGCATCGCGCAACCGTACCAACCAATATTCGCCGCACCAATAGCCGACGTGATATGGTCATAACCGGGAGCAATATCGGTCGTCAGTGGACCCAAGGTATAGAAAGGGGCTTCTCCACATTCTTCCAGTTGCTTTTCCATGTTAACTTTAATCATGTGCAAAGGAACATGTCCAGGCCCTTCAATCATGGTTTGGACATCGTGCTTCCAGGCAATTTTGGTCAGCTCACCCAACGTTTCCAATTCACCAAATTGTGCCTCATCATTGGCATCATAAATTGAACCGGGACGTAAACCGTCACCCAATGAAAAAGACACGTCATAAGCTTTCATGATTTCGCAGATTTCTTCAAAATGCGTATATAAAAAGCTTTCTGTATGATGCGCCAGGCACCATTTAGCCATGATGGAACCGCCGCGTGAAACAATACCCGTCATGCGTTTTGCGGTTAAAGGCACATGGTGCAAGCGCACTCCGGCATGGATGGTAAAGTAATCTACGCCCTGCTCTGCCTGCTCAATCAAGGTATCACGGAAGATTTCCCAAGTCAGGTCTTCAGCTTTGCCATTTACTTTTTCCAGTGCTTGATAAATAGGCACAGTACCGATAGGCACGGGAGAATTACGCAGAATCCACTCACGGGTTTCATGAATATTTTTACCCGTTGATAAATCCATAATGGTATCGCCGCCCCAACGTATGCCCCAGAGCATTTTTTCCACTTCTTCATCAATGGATGAAGTCACGGCAGAGTTGCCTAAATTACCATTAATTTTTACCAGAAAGTTACGCCCTATAATCATGGGTTCCAATTCTGGATGATTAATGTTGGCGGGAATTATGGCCCGACCTCTGGCCACTTCATCACGGACAAATTCAGCCGTAATCGCTTCAGGTATCGAGGCACCGAAAGAATCTCCAGGATGCTGACCTTTCCACAAATCACGCATTTCTTCCATTTTCTGGTTTTCACGAATCGCGATAAATTCCATTTCCGGAGTAATAATACCCAAGCGGGCATAATGCATTTGCGATACATTGGCACCCGCTTTGGCACGACGTGGTTTACGAATATGTTCAAAACGCAAATCAGCGGTAGCCGGATCTTCAAGACGCTGACGACCAAATTCCGAACTGGGGCCGGTTAATTCTTCAGTATCATTTCTTTCTTCAATCCAGGCTGACCGAATCGCACCCAAGCCTTTTTTTAAATCAACCTCAACATTGGGGTCGGTATAAACGCCTGAGGTATCGTAAACATAGAGCGGGCCGTTTTTTTCTACCGCGCCAAAATGAACCGGCGTGTCAGACAAGTTAATTTTACGCATAGGCACTTGTATGTCAGGACGACTACCTTGCACATAGATTTTTTCCGATGCGGGGTAAGAATCAATTTTTACATTACTCGTGGTGGTAGTCTCGGTAACGTCTTTCAGAACAGCGTTCATAGCTTTACTCCATTAACAATAAAACAAGACGCAGGGAAGTGGGGGGCTTTCCTACGCCGGTATTAACCGGGGTCAGGTTCAAAGGGTTTATCTCAGCCTTCCGTTCCTGCGCAATGCGTGGAAACGAAAAAGCACCCCTAGCCTTTACGGATGTGGCACTAAGTTAAAGGATTCTGCGCCGGATTGCAAGCTTAGTCAGTATCATAATGACGGCAAACGCCTTATAAAACAAATGGTTTTAACCCGATACGTCACCTCCCGCCTAATGATGCCCACGCTTAACAATCAATGATTTACAGCTTATAAGGGAGATAATTTTAGGTTTTTTGAGGCATTTTTTATATGATATGCAGTCGAATGTGGTTGATTATTGGTTGGCAAAAAAATATTAAGTTTATTTTTGCCCCGCTCATGCACTATAAATAAAATAATTAGTAGGATGGTTTGTGAAAATTTCTGTTGTTGTTCCTGTTCATAATGAAGCTGACAATATTGTCTCTTTGATTCAAGAGATTGATAATGCGCTGAGTATTGCTGACGCTTATGAAATTATTTATATTGATGACGGGAGTAACGACCGGACAGCAGACGTTTTAAAACAGGCGCTTCAAGACTTTAAAGCACTGCGGGTCATTAGGCATGAGCAAAGTTGCGGACAAAGTACCGCTATCAATACCGGTGTTAAAGCGGCCAACTATCCCTGGATTGCAACTCTGGATGGTGACGGTCAAAACGATCCCGCCGACATTCCCCGTTTGTATGAAGTATTAATGAAGGAAAGGGCTGCGACCGACAATTTATGGATGGTGGCCGGATGGCGAAATAAACGTTATGACTCGGCTTGGCGGCTTTTTTCATCCAAAGTAGCTAATGGAGTGCGTGCCGGCTTGCTGGGTGATAATACGCCGGATACCGGTTGCGGCTTAAAGCTGTTTTCCAGGGAGCATTTTCTGGGTTTGCCTTATTTTGATCACATGCATCGCTTTTTACCTGCCTTAATTTTAAGAGCAGGTGGCCAAGTGATTTCTGAACCGGTTAATCATAGATCCAGAACTAGCGGTCAATCAAAATACGGTACGTTAGATCGCCTTTGGGCGGGAATTATTGATTTGGCAGGGGTTATTTGGTTGCAAAGACGCGCCAAACTGCCCGTAATTAAAGAAGTTGAAGGCGATTAATAGCGTTTATTAAAGATATTAATTCACCACGAAGATACTAACACCCACAGACCATCAAGTTAAGACATTTCACCACGAAGACACGAAGAACACGAAGATTTTGCTTTGGTTTTTCTTCGTGAACTTCGTGTCTTCGCGGTGAATCAATATCTCGCTAACCGCGACTTTTTATAGCACGCTGTAGTGCCTTTTATATTTCTTTGGTTAACGCTTTAAGGTAAGCTGAAAAGCCGTCTTTTAACTCGCTGTTCAATAATGCCAGCTCTACATTCGCTATCAAAAAGCCCAGCTTGGTGCCACAATCATAACGAGTACCTTCAAATTCATAAGCCAACACCGGCTCATCATTTAATAAATCGGCAATCGCATCGGTTAACTGAATTTCACCGCCTGCGCCCCGGCCGGTTTTTTTGATTTTATCAAAAATTGCCGGTGTTAAAATATACCGACCGACGACCGCTAAATTTGAAGGTGCTTCTTCCGGTTTGGGTTTTTCAACAATTATTTCTATTGGCGCTGATTTTTCTGAAAAATCACCGGTTTTAACAATGCCATAACTCCCTGTTTCTGACGGATCAACCCGTTCGACGCCCAGTATTGAAGTATGTTTTTTCTCATACAATTTAACCATTTGCGCCATACAGCCTCGATCAGCATCTTCGATCAAGTCATCGGCCAATATTACCGCAAAAGGTTCGTCGCCCACCACCGGTCTGGCGCAATAAACCGCATGACCCAAACCTAACGCTTCAGATTGTCTAATAAAAATACAAGACACATGGGACGGTACAATATCCTTAATCAACTTCAGTATTTCAGTTTTGTTTTTTGCTTCCAGCTCTTTTTCAAGCTCATAGGCCTTGTCAAAATGATCCATTATTGCATTTTTACTACGCCCGGTAATAAAAATCATGGTATCAATTCCTGCTGCAATCGCTTCTTCCACTGCGTATTGAATCAAGGGCTTATCAACAATCGGCAACATCTCTTTGGGGATACCCTTGGTTGCAGGCAAAAAACGCGTGCCCAAACCGGCGACGGGGAAAACTGCTTTGGTGATTTTCTTACTCATTAACTATGCCCTGCTTTATTAAAATTATTAAAGTACCAGCCTAAACCGTCTACCAACGGATTAAACGCGCCCGTATTGATCGACAATACGTACAATATCATCTTCACCCAAATAGCTTCCTGATTGCACCTCAACGATTTCCAAAGGAATAACGCCAGGGTTTTCAAGACAATGCACAATACCCAAAGGGATATAGATAGATTCATTTTCAGTAATTAACAGCTTTTCCTCACCCTTGGTAACCAGGGCAGTCCCTTTAACCACGACCCAATGTTCCGCACGATGATGATGTTTCTGTACCGATAATTTAGCGCCGGGCTTAACCACAATGCGTTTAGTCTGATGACGTTCACCGGTATCAACCAAATCATAATGCCCCCAAGGCCGATAGGCTTTGCGGTGAATATTGGCTTCACTACGTCCAAGCGCTTTTAATTGGGCAACTATTTCTTTAACTTCCTGAACCCGGTCTTTAGGTGAAATCATCACCGCATCATCCGTTTCTACCACCACCAGATCATGAGCGCCAATAATGGCAACCAGTTTACTTTGGGCGTGGATAAATGAGTTGTGGGTATCAACGGTCAATACATCCCCGCTAATAGCATTACCGAACGCATCTTTATCGGTAACATCCCATAAAGCAGACCATGAGCCTACATCATTCCAACCGGCATTCAGTGGAATGACAACGGCCTTGTCTGTTTTCTCCATAACCGCATAATCGATAGAATCCGCCGGACAAGTAGAAAATATCTCTTTATCCAGACGCACAAAATCCAGATCAACTTTTGCCGCATTCAGCGCTTGTTTGCAACACGCCAACATTTCCGGGTTAAATTTTTCCAATTCACTCAGAAAAGTGTCGACTTTAAACGCGAACATGCCGCTGTTCCAATAATAATCACCCGTTTGGAGATAATCTTTGGCTGTTTCTGCATCCGGTTTTTCAACAAAGGCCGCCACACTAAAAGCAGAACCGTGCTGCAAAGTATCGCGTTTGATATAGCCGTATCCTGTTTCAGGCTCGGTGGGAACGATACCAAAAGTAACCAAAAACCCCTGCGCTGCCAAGGCTTTTGCCTGCACAACGGCCTCATGAAAAGCTTCCAGATTTGATATAACATGATCCGCTGGCAACACCAACAATATATCATCACCGGATGCCGCTGTTAAGGCCGCCATAGCCACAGCAGGTGCGGTGTTCTTACCCACGGGTTCCAGAATAATGGCAGAAGGTTTTGCCTCTATTTCCCATAACTGTTCGGCCATCATAAAACGATGATCTTCATTACAAACAGCAATCGGCGCTTTTAATCCCTCAAGTCCTGCCAACCTGAGCAGGGTTTCCTGAACCATGGTATGACTGGAAACCAGCGGCAGAAATTGTTTTGGATAGTGTCCGCGAGAAAGTGGCCAAAGTCGTGTTCCTGAGCCACCCGATAAGATAACGGGAATCATAATTTTTCCTTAGGTTGTAAAAATTTTAAAATACAAAAAACAGCTTGATTATTCTAACACTTTTTAATTTACATCTTGTATTTTTGCTTTAGTTGATTGCACGGACTGCAATTGTTAATGTTGACCATTTGGATTACTTATATTTATCATCCAAACCACGGTCGAGTTAGCGACAGCGTAACCCGACAGTCGTAGGCCGGAATAAGGCCACCCAAGCCTGTCCTGAGCTTGTCGAAGGGCGTAGCGCGTGGTGGCGTTTCCGGCATATCGTACAGAGTGCCGGAAACGCTTATTCTCGCTTGCGCTCAAAAAGCCTTATTCCGGCCTACGCCGTTTCTGGCGCTTAATCTTCACTTTGAGTTTGGAAAGTCTGCCATAACAAGCGTTAAAGGGAAAAATGCTATGCTTGCTTATCAATGATCTATAAAGTCAAAGTAAGAAAACTTGAACATCGAGTAACAGATAACATTCAATCATCTACCCAACAGCAAAGATACACTATTTATATTACAGTATAAAAAAATCTTCCCGTGGTGGTATAGTCAAAAATACAGGCAGCAATAAAGCTGTTATCAGTAGCTCATGAAATCGAAATAAAGACGGATGAAATATATTGATAAAAAGCAGATTACCATTAAGTAGCCATAGCCATTAGTCGCATGACTTTGAATACTATTTTGGTACGACATATGCTAAAATTCTTTAAAGCCGATGCCCACCATCCCCGCCCCCTAATTGACGAAATTGCCGGTATTGGCAACATCACCACAACTTCACCATTTTACGACGGGTTACGCATCCCTATGTTTAAAGGCAGCTTATTTAAAAAAACAGGACTTGCCTGGACGATGCTTGGTGTCGGCTTGCTGGCGACCCTATTTATCAGCCTTCAGGTCAAGCAGGGTATTGACCAAGCCGCGGTGAGGCAGTTTGCTTTCACTTGCGACCAAGTCACTCTTAAAATCCAGGAACGACTTGATGCCTATGCACTTATTCTTCAAGGCGGCAGTGCTCTTTTTGCTGCGTCAGTCTCGGTAGAACGCAAAGAATGGCAAGCCTACGCTGATAGCCTGCAATCAGAACAAAATTTTCCCGGCATACAGGGGTTTGGATTTGCACAAGTCATTCCCGCTGATCAACTTGCCGCCCACATCGCCAAGATTCGCAAAGAGGGCTTTCCCGGCTATACCGTAAAACCGCCCGGCGAGCGTACAAGTTACACGTCCATTGTCTACATTGAACCCTTTCGCGACCGCAACTTGCGTGCTTTTGGTTACGATATGTACACCGAACCCGTCAGGCGAGCCGCTATGGAACAGGCACGCGACACCGGCATTACGACACTATCCGGCAAGGTCGAACTGGTACAGGAAACAGGTACTGATGTCCAGGCAGGCGTTTTGATGTATGCTCCCGTTTATCGCAACGGCGCTCCGGTAAACACGATAGAGCAAAAGCGGGCGGCGCTGTTCGGGTGGGTTTACAGTCCATATCGTATGAATGATCTTATGAACGGTATTTTGGCCGACTGGGAGCGCCATGAAGGCAAAGCGGTTGACCTGAGTATCTACGATGGACGAGAGGCGATGCTTGCCAGCCTGCTATTCGACAACCAACCGGACATCGTCTCTGATATACGCTCGCTATTCTACCAGCAACGGATCATCGACTTTAAAGGCCATAAGTGGTTGTTGGTGCTTGATCGTAACGGAACGCTGTCAGTCATCAACTACTTGCCGGCATGGACAGTATTGGGCGGAGGCCTTGCGCTCAGTGGCTTGCTGTTTGGCTTGATGCGTTCGATGATCAACACACAAGCCACCGCCGTTCGTATCGCCGAAGGATTGACCGCTGAGATCAGGCAAGGTCAGAAATTATTGAGCCAGAGCCAGGAAAAGATTCATCTCCTGCTAAATTCCACTGCCGAAGCAATATACGGTATAGACACGAACGGTAACTGTACATTCTGTAATAATGCCTGTCTTCATCTGCTGGGCTACCAGCATCCTGATGAACTGCTGGGCAAGAACATGCATTGGCAAATTCACGGAAAATACGCGGATGGCACACACTTTCCCGTTGAAGATTGCCGTATCTTTCAAGCCTACAGGAAAGGCGAACGCATGCATGTAGACGACGAAGTGCTCTGGCGCTCTGATGGCAGCTCTTTTCCGGCCGAGTATTGGTCGTATCCAGAAAGTGAAAACGGCGTGATTGTCGGCGCTGTGGTTTCATTTTTGGATATTACGGAGCGGAAAGAAGTGCAAAAGGCGCTGGAGCGGCAAATGCAACTTCAGCAGCAGGCAAAGGAAGCTTTACGGATAAATAATGAAGAACAACGCGCCATTTTCGATTCCGTAACATCGGGTATCGCACTGATTAAGGAGGGCATCATTCTGCGCTGTAACCGCAAACTGGAAGAACTGTTTGGTTATGCCTCAGGACAGCTTGACGGCCAGTCAACGCGCTCGTGGTATCCGGATGAAGCGGCCTATCAAGCAGACCGTCATTTCATATACCAGGAAATTTTAAACGGCAAGTTTCACCACATTGAACGACAGCTCATTAACAAGGACGGCGGACTTTTTTGGGCCAGGCTTTCAGGACAAGCGTTGGAGAGTAAAGATCCTGCCTTGGCGGTGGTTGAGATTATCGACAATATCACTTTCGAGCACGAAGCTGCCGATGCGTTGCTCAAAGCCAAGGAAATGGCCGAGGATGCAACCCGGACAAAATCGGAGTTTCTGGCTAATATGAGCCATGAAATCCGAACCCCCATGAACGGCGTGTTAGGTATGCTGGACTTGCTGCGCGAGACTGAAATGACACCTACCCAGCTGGATTGGCTTGAAACAGCGCATAGCTCCGGTGAAATCTTGCTGGCAATTATCAACGACATTCTGGACTTGTCCAAGCTGGAAGCGGGTAAGGTTGAAGTGGAGCAGGTTGATTTTAATCTCGTTGATCTGGTTGATGATGTTTGTGCAGCCATGGCCAGACAAGCTCATGCCAAGGGACTGGAATTAAACTGTTTATTACCGGCCGATCTGTCTTTACGCTGGCGTGGCGATCCTCTGCGCATCCGCCAAGTGTTGACTAATTTAATCGGTAATGCCGTGAAATTTACGGATCACGGCGAAATCTCTGTCAGCGTCTCCCAAACCCCTTTGTCTGATAACTGGGATAAATTGCGTTTTGAAGTACACGATACCGGTATCGGCATTTCGCCGGCAACCCAGTTAAAGTTATTTAAATCTTTTACCCAGGCGGATAGCACGACTTCACGCAGCTTTGGCGGCTCGGGACTCGGTTTGTTCATCAGCAAAAAATTGGTCGAGCTCATGGGCGGTATCATAGGCGTAGACAGCGTTCAGGGCGTGGGCTCCTGTTTTTGGTTTACCTTGCCCATGGCACAAAGTGAAAGCATCGAGATAACCGAGTCATTTTACGATATTGCCGGTAAACGTACCTTGATTGTTGATGATAATGCCACCAACCGTAACATATTAAGCACCTATTTAAGCCGGTGGGGATTGGAGGTCAGCGCGTTTGATAATGGCAGCGCCGCATTAATGCAATTGCAAACCGCAGCCCTGCAAGGAGTGATCTATGATTTAATCGTGATGGATATGCAGATGCCGACTATGGACGGTTTAACCCTGGCAAAATATCTGGCTGAAATACCTGCGTTAGCAAAAATTCCGATTATTTTATTGTCATCGGGTGATCAGCTTAAGCTTGCCGATTATCAAAACACCGGAATTATCCAACGCTTGTTGAAGCCCGCGCGTCAAGTACAACTCTTCGATGCGATTGTCAATGCGTTACAGGGTGGCTCACGCCCCGACCAAAAACCGGCAGTAATTGAACGTCAATGGCCTGACTATAAAGATAAAAAAGTATTGGTTGTGGAGGATAACAAAGTCAATCAAAAAGTCATTATTGCCAAGCTGTCCAAATACGGCATCGTTCCGGATCTTGCTGAAAACGGCCAGCTAGCCCTCGCTATGTTGGCGCAATACCGCTATGATTTGATCTTGATGGATTGTCAAATGCCGGTTATGGATGGCTATGTCGCCACTCGCGAACTGCGTTTATTAGAAGCCCGACTGGGCTTGCCTCGCCAAACCGTGGTCGCATTCACTGCCAATGCCCTGGAAGGCGAACGGGAAAAATGTCTGGCAGCCGGGATGGATGATTATTTAAGCAAACCGATTGTTACAGAACAATTAGCAACCCTATTGGCAGGTCGTTTGGGGTCACAAGCGACTACAACAGCGCAGGCTTTATGCGTTGAAAAAAATGCCAACGCGAGTATTTGGAACGCCACAGCCGCACTTGAAAACCTTAATGGTGATAAGGCGTTACTGGATGAAGTGATAACGCTATTTTTAACAGAAGCCCCCAAGCAACTCAATGAATTAACCAAGGCTCAGGCAGAAGGTAATCTTCCTGCCCTGGCAAATGCGGCGCAAGCCATTAAGGGAGCCGTTGCTGAATTTTATGCCGAACCGGTAAATGAATGTGCCTTACTCTTGGAACAAACGGCACGTAAAGGTCAAACTGCTGATTATCAGAGTTTGATTGATGCCTTGGTAAGCGCGGTGACGAATTTAATCAATAATCTGCGCTTGGCGAAAACCTTAAACCAATACTTCGGACATTTTTAAGTTAGGCAACTGTCACGCTTCAGTGAAATTTTGACAAACAGGCTTTAGGTGATTTCTGGAGAATATTTTACCCATTAAAAGTAGGATTTTCCCAATCAAGCAAACGATTGGATTCGTCTAATGGGTAAGTTCTTTCGCAGAAATAACCTTATACCTATCAACCATAAATTAATCTCCGTAGAGACGCGATTTATCGCGTCTAAATGATAACCCGTGGGTTTTCGGATGTAGGGACGCGATAAATAGAGACGCGATAAATCGCGTCTCTACGGTGACGATACCTGTATATTGCTGCTCATGTGGTTATAGAGCCATGTAGAAGTAAAGCGACATTCGATCACCCTCACCCTCTCCCGGAGGGAGAGGGAGCTGAATGTTGCTTTACTTCTAAGTCACTCTATACACCCAAACATGAAGTTAAATTAATTAAATCCCGTTTGAAGGCCGTTGAGGCCAGCTTAGGAATGCGTATGAAACAACTTAGGCATCTTGCTCCCTCTCCCTCCGGGAGAGGGCTGGGGTGAGGGGGTATAAATGGTTAAGTTATTTCATGCACGATCCTAAGGCAATAATTCCCAAGTACCATAAGTCGTTTCCTTTTTAAAATTTTGCCAAATAAAACCAGGACGAACAATAGGTTTGGTGGGAATCATAAAAGTTACCAAATCAGTCGCTCCGCATAAAGTGCGTCCCAACATGTGCAAAAATCCAGTCATAACGCCGGCGGTTGCCGCGTAAGCAGGCCCGTCAGTGCGATTGGCTATCATGATGTTTTTAGGTATTTCGCCCAAACCGGTCACCACGTTAGTGATGCCATTCCCCAGTTTCACACCCATTTTGGCAGGATAACTTGAGGCGCTTGCTACATAAGGCGTAAAAAAGAAGAGCGTCGCTAACAGCATGACTATTTTTAAAATCTGTTTCATTGGTATCTCCGTAAACATAAAATAATTAAAAAGGGCGGTATTTTCTTCAAAAATACTAACATACTGCAATTACAATGTACAAAGTGCATTTATTGGTTAATTCTTTGTAACTACTCAGTCGTTAAAAAATAGAACACAGATGAGACGGATTTTACTGATAAACACTGATAAACATATTAATTCACCACGAAGACACGAAGTTCACGAAGAAAAACCAAAGAAAAATCTTCGTGTTCTTCGTGTATTCGTGGTGAAATGTCTTAAGTGGTAGGGTGCCGCATCGCGCACTTCATACGCATCAACTTAAAGATATTACAGACCACGAAGACACGAAGTTCACGAAGAAAAACCAAAGAAAAATCTTCGTAATTATTCAGTTCCCCTCTTTAACAAAGAGGGGTTAGGGGAGATTTTATTAGATAAATCCCCCTCAATCCCCCTTTTTCAAAGGGGGAAGTGAATACTTACGATGGTTATCGTTGACACTTGCATAAGCCCTAATTGCAGGCGTAGGCCGGAATAAGGCTTTTCGAGCGCAAGCGAGAATAAGCGTTTCCGGCACTCTGTACGATATGCCGGAAACGCCACCACGCGCTACGCTTGGGTGGTCTTATTCCGGCCTACGCCTCACTGCCATTAAGCTGAGTAGGGTGCGCATCGCGCATCACAACCATGCAAGATAAAGAACCTTAATTATGCTACAGGTAGAAAAAACAATAGATTGTGGTGCCAATAAAACCGCTTAGTGGGTGCAGTTTTAGGTGCGTGATGCGCACCCTACCACTACGATTTATAGGCGTAGGCCGGAATAAGGCTTTTCGAGCGCAAGCGAGAATAAGCGTTTCCGGCACT
>JBAXTQ010000048.1:0-19343 GCA_037130115.1 Methylococcaceae bacterium | reverse complement strand
AACCGAAGCGCTCCCACACTTCCGAACGGATAGCGCCTAAACGTCCGGCTTGCTCAGTCAATGCCGCAATTTTTCCTGGATTGATCTTATCGCTAAAAGCTATCTGTGTTCTCACTCGCTGCTTCCTTGATAATTTTTTTATACCGACGGAGTCCGTATAATCGACAGGAAAAACCATCAATAATCGTCATCAAATCTTGCACCATTTCTGATTCTGGCGATAAAGCTTCATTGTTGATAATGACCAACTTGCAGCCGTGTTGCTCAAGATAATGTTCAAACCAGTCCATGCCGAAACGGGCCAGACGGTCTTTATGTGCAATGACTAAAGTATGGATTGCCCTGGCTTCAACCAGTGACATAAGCCTTACAAATTGCTTGCGCTTTAAGTTTAAACCGCCACCGATTTCAACGATGACTTCATCAATGGCAATGCCAGCGCCGATGCAAAAATCAGCAACCGCTTTTTGTTGTGACAGTAAATCGTCTTTTTGTCCAGGGCTGGACACACGGCAATAGCTGACGGCTATTCGCTTATCAGCTTTAACACCCATAATCTCAGAAAGCTGGTCATGGGTGTAGAACCGCCTATTTGTGGGCGTTCTATGAGCTACTAAAATGCCTTTTCTATCCCATACTTGTAAGGTATGGGTGGATCTTGCTATTAGCTTTCCAAATTCGTATGGTCTATATGTATTCATAAATTAAATTATATAATACATTTGAATATATTACAAGCCACTTAGTAGCACCTCAAAGATATACACGTTGCAGCCTTGGCCTTTATCCTTGATCATGTCGATAAAATCCTGTTTATCAATGTCAGCCAAAGCGTCTGCGCCGATGGTATTTTTAAGCTCGTCGAGCATTCTAATCAGGCGGCTTTCAATCATCACCAAGGCAAAAAACGGCATCATAAAAGACGGCCATTCGGATTCTTTGATACCCGACCCCCTTAACAAATTGGCGGTATTCCATATCTTGGATTCGTATTGAAGGATGTTGTTGCTCATTATTTTGTGGCTCTTGTTGTCAATATTGACCTTCCTCTTTTGAAAAAGGGGAGGTGAAGCGAGGAGGTAAAGGGGGGATATTTATAGTCTTTCAGAAATTAAACTTCCATTGCATGACGTTTTGAACCCGCACGGATACCATCCCTTTGAGGGATGTTATCCGTTAGTTTAGAAGCCCAAAAGTAGTTGACACTTTTTTATCACAAAAAACGATAATAATCTCTGGAATTAGACCTGACAGGTTTATAAAACCTGTCAGGTCTGCCCCTAGTTAATTGGGTAGCAAAGGCTTCAATAGCCTTAAAACAAGAGTAACGGGATTGCAAATCCCGTCACGCTAGAAGGAGATTTTATTAGATAAATCCCCCTCGATCCCCCTTTTTCAAAGGGGGAGGTGAATACTTACGACCTACGCGGCTATTTTTTAAACAGTCGAATTTCCGCTACTTTACCAAACTCAGCAAAACCCCGGCCGCTACCGCAGAACCAATAACACCGGCTACATTTGGGCCCATGGCGTGCATCAACAAGAAGTTATGGGGATTGCTTTCCAAGCCTATCTTGTTGGCAACCCTTGCCGCCATTGGCACTGCCGATACACCGGCGGCACCAATCAACGGATTGATGGGCGTGTCACTGAATTTGTTCATGATTTTTGCCATGATAACACCCGAAGCGGTGCCGATAGCAAACGCGACAGCGCCCAGTGCCAAAATACCCAGTGTTTGTAATTGCAAAAAAGCTTCAGCACTTAACTTTGATCCGACTGCCAAACCTAAAAATATGGTGACAATATTGATCAGTTCGTTTTGTGCGGTTTGACTCAAGCGATCCACAACACCGGAAGCGTTCATTAAATTACCCAGCGCAAACATACCGATCAAAGGTGTCGCAGAAGGCAATAACAAAATAGAGAGAATCAGCAACATCAACGGAAATACGATTTTTTCCGTTTTGCTGACGGCACGCATTTGCTTCATTTCAATTTTGCGTTCATCTTCGGTGGTTAAGGCTCGCATAATGGGCGGCTGAATTAACGGCACCAGCGCCATGTAGGAATAAGCGGCCACCGCAATGGCACCCAGTAAATCAGGTGCCAGTTTTGAAGCCACATAAATGGCGGTAGGGCCATCGGCTCCGCCAATAATACCAATCGCAGCCGCGTCTCTTAAACTAAATTCCAGGCCGGGTATCGCATTAAGCGCCAACGCACCCAACAATGAAGCAAAAATACCAAATTGTGCCGCCGCACCCAATAGCAAGGTTTTAGGGTTTGCCAGCATGGGGCCAAAATCTGTCATTGCCCCGACCCCCATAAAAATGAGTAACGGGAAGATTCCGGCTTTAATACCATAATAAAGGTAAGATAAAAGTCCGCCTTCTTCAGCAATGCCGGCAACCGGAATATTACTGAGAATGGCACCGAAGCCTATCGGCAATAACAGTAAGGGTTCAAAGCCTTTTTTAATGGCAAGAAACAATAATAAAAAGCCAACCAGCATCATAAAAGCCTGACCGCCAGTAAAATTGTATATCCCGGTACTGTGCCAGAGTGATTGCAGATTTTCCATAGAATGTCTCTTGATAGTGTGCTTTGTTACAAAGAAATCAAGGCATTACCGCCGGCAACTGCGCCGCCTTCCTTGATATGAACCGCACTGACGGTGCCGGCAAATTTAGACCGTACCTCGGTTTCCATTTTCATCGCTTCCATAATAACGACCACCTCACCTTCGGCAACCAAACTGCCCACTTCCACCAGGATTTTCAGTATATTACCCGCCATTGGCGCGTAAACCACGGCACCCGAGGCTTCAGGTGCGACAAGATTTTTATCGGCTGCCGGCTGAATAGTGAGTGGCGCACCTACCGGCCCTACGGTCACGTTAAAATTTCTACCATCCACATTGACGGTATAAGTCTCGGGGACGTTATCAACAGTCTTAGCTTTTGGCGCATTGGCCGCTGCAAAGGCCAAGGCATCAGGCGCTGCTTCAAATGCCGCAGGATTGCCACGGTTAGCCAGAAACTTCCAGCCGACTTGAGCAAACATGCCATTGATTAAAGCATCTTCTTCGATGTTTTTAGCGAGTTTCACGCCCTCAACTTTAGCTTTTTCTATGACTTCAGCGATCAACTTGTCCATTTCCGGCTCGATTAAATCAGCCGGGCGACAGGTAATCGGTTGCGCACCGTTAAGCACCCTGTCTTGCAATTCTTTGTTTACCGGTGCAGGCGTGGCACCGTATTCACCTTTTAATACGCCCGCCGTTTCTTTGGTAATGGTTTTATAACGCTCACCATTCATCACATTCATCACCGCTTGGGTTCCCACAATTTGTGATGTGGGCGTAACCAGCGGAATAAATCCCAAGTCTTCGCGTACTCTTGGTATTTCGTGCATCACTTCATCAAACTTGTCAGAGGCACCCTGCTCTTTCAACTGACTTTCCATGTTGGTCAACATGCCGCCCGGCACTTGTGAAATCAAAATGCGTCCATCGACTCCTTTAAGACTGCCCTCATATTGGGCATATTTTTTACGGATCTCTCTAAAGTAATGCGCGATTTCTTCCAGCTTGAGCAAATCCAAACCGGTAGCCCGCTCGGTTCCTTCAAGGCTGGCAACAATGGTTTCGGTCGCACTGTGACCGTAAGTCATGCTCATTGATGAAATGGCGGTATCCACATTGTCGACACCGGCTTCAGCGGCTTTAATCAGTGTGCCGACGCTTAAACCCGTCGTGGCATGGCAATGCAAATGGACGGGGATTTGAGTGCTTTTTTTCAGGCGGCTGATCAGTTCAAAAGCCTCGTAAGGCTTAAGCAAACCGGCCATATCTTTGATACAGATGGAATGTGCGCCCATATCTTCAATCTGTTTACCCAGATTAACCCACGAATCCAGCGTATGCACCGGACTGGTGGTATAAGAAATAGTCCCTTGGGCATGTGCATCGGTAGCGAGTACGGCTTTTACCGCATGTTCAATATTACGCATGTCATTCATGGCATCAAAGATACGGAAAACATCAATACCATTGATGGCACAACGCTCAACAAACTTGTCAACCACGTCATCGGCATAATGCCGATAGCCTAAAATATTTTGTCCTCTCAGGAGCATTTGCTGTTGTGTTTTAGGCATTGCCGCTTTCAGTAAGCGCAATCTTTCCCAAGGATCTTCACCCAGATAACGGATACACGCATCAAAAGTAGCACCACCCCATGATTCGATTGACCAGTAACCGATATCATCGAGTTTTTCACAAATCGGCAGCATATCTTCTATGCGTAATCGAGTGGCTAAGATTGATTGATGCGCATCACGCAAGACAACTTCAGTGATAGCTAGGGGCTTTTTTTTATCTTTGGCCATTCTTAATTTTCTCCGGGAACCTTTACAGGATTTTAATCACTGACCTTTTAGGTCGATTGAATGCAATAAATATAAAACCATTTACATGTTAAACGGCACACACAACTAACCAACACTTCTTAAACTTCATTTATGCTTACTTCGATACTGATGCACCGCTGCCGTAATCGCGGCAATAACGCTTTTGTCAATACCACTGGATACCGTTGCAACTGCTCCCATAAGGGGTGCATCCGGAAAAAACCGCTGCACCAATGAAGACATGATATTGATCGCAACCACCAACATGGTCAAAAACAAAAACACAATGCTCATTCCGGCAAACATCAATTCAACGCCACTACTCATCATTTCTGTCATATTGCAAAACCTTATGTTGAAACGCTTGAATCTATTGAAAATACTGAATACTTAAGTACATTATCCATAAAACGACGCTGCTAAACAAACTAAAGATAACCAAGGTGACATCCAGGAATCAAACTACCTGATTTATACAGGCTATTTGTTGGTTACAAAGCGTAAAAATGGGCACCACGGCTATTTTTATAACACAGTTAGGGATAAAAAAACCAGTACATTGCCACTATTCATCACAGAAAAGTGCCTGATACTTTTATTTTTGGATGCTTAATGGCTATTGATCAAAGTACTTTCAGGTTAAACACATAGCTATCTACACAACTATTATGCATAATAAAACAATGAATTACAGTAGCCATAAGCTCAATCACCTGCTGGAGAGGTCTGGGGTGACGAGAATGAAATCAAGCAGTTATACTCCTCCTCATCCCAACCTTCCATCAAGGGAGAGCTTAGCGAGGGTTCAGGAGCGGGTACTTGTGTAGATGCCTATGGCGTAAACATGACTATTAACCCAGCCGGGTTGTGCCTCAATGCCGTTAAGTTAAGCATACAACGGGAGTAAAACCGCTTTAGCTGTTTTTACAGGCAATAGCTGAAGCGATTGCACTCCAGATTTTTAAACAACTTGTGCTTAACTTAATGACATTGAGAGTTTGCTTGGGAACGGTTAATCAGGGGAGAAATGAGGAGCTTTTGTTACAACGTTTAATGCAATAGCGGCATTACCTGAACGTACTTCAACCATTAATGGTGACGAAAAACCACACCCTACCCGCATGCTTATCGTGCGGGTAGGGTGTGAAAATTACTTGCTGTTTACCAACGCGGCTATGGCGCTGTCATAATCAGGCTCGTCAGCCAGCTCGTTGACTAATTGCGTATACACAACATTGTCATGCTCATCGACAATAACCACGGCCCTTGCCGTTAATCCGGCAAGAAAGGTATTAACCAGTTTTACACCGTAATCATCGGCAAAAGTTGAGCGAAAGGTTGATAAAGGAAAGACATGTTTTAAGTCTTCCACTTCACAAAAACGACATTGCGCAAACGGTAAATCAGCGGAAATAACCAACACAACCGTGTTATGCAAGTGCGCGGCTTTCTCGTTAAACTTACGCGTTGAAGCCGCGCAGGTAGGCGTATCCAGACTAGGTACAATATTAAGTACCTTGTTTTTACCGGCGAAAGTTGCCAAGGTTACATCCGCCAGCTTGGCGTTTGCCAGAGAAAAATCGGGAGCTTTACTGCCCACTAACGGTAGTTCGCCTGAAGTATGAAGCGGCTTGCCCTGAAAGGTAATTGTTGCCATGACTTAATCCTTATTGTGGTGTGTTTTAAAGGCAGGTGAAAGGTTAACAGCAGGTTCAAGGTGCAAGGTTAAAGGCGAAGGGCAAAAGGAATGTACCTTTAATCTTGTACCTTTAGCCTTGTGCCTTGAGCCTTGTGCCTTGAGCCTTGTGCCTTTAGCCTTTAGCCTTTAGCCTTTAACCTTGTACCTTGCACCTGCTCCCCCTAATCTTTCTTGGTTTTTGCTCTTTTCGCCAAACGCACGCGCTTTTGTACGCTCCAATCGGTGAGTTTCTTTTTCTGGCCGTGAAAAGGGTTGACCGGTGATTTAAACTCCATGCGGATGGGCGTTCCTGATAATTTTAGCTTATCGCGAAAATAATTCATCAAATAACGTTTGTATGAAATGGGCAGGGCATCGGTTTGTACGCCATGAACCACCACAACAGGGGGATTTCGTCCGCCCTGATGCGCATACTTTAACTTGATACGACGGGTATTGATGATCGGTGGCTGATGGGCATCGGTTGCTTCTTTCAGAATACGGGTCAACACCGGCGTTGACATATCAATCATCGCAGCGTCATACAACTTGGAAACCACATCAAACAACTTGCCAACACCACTACCATGCAATGCGGAAATAGGATGTTTTTCGGCAAATTCAATAAACGACAATTTCACGTCAAGTTGTCGTTTAATGGTGTCCTTTTGTTCGGTCGTTATACCGTCCCATTTATTGAGACCAATAATCAGTGCCCTGCCCGCTTCTATCACCAGACCTAATAAATGCGCATCCTGATCAGCGATACCATCGCGTGCATCAATTAAATAAATGACGACATTCGATTTTTCAATCGCTTGCAAGGTTTTAATGACACTGAATTTCTCAATGGTCTCTGAAACTCTGGAGCGCCTGCGCATTCCCGCTGTGTCAATCAGCGTAAACTGTTTGCCACTGCGTTCAAAAGGAATATAGATACTGTCGCGTGTTGTCCCCGGCTCGTCATAGACAATAACCCGTTCTTCACCCAGCAAGCGATTGACCAGCGTTGATTTACCCACATTAGGCCGGCCAACAACGGCAATGGCAATACCTTTACTGGTATCTTCATTGGCGTCTTCAGTATCTGGCGGCAACAGTTCGTTAACCCTGATCAATAACTCGGGAATGCCTCTGCCGTGTGACGCTGCAATCTGCACCGGTTCACCCAATGCCAGCGAATAAAAGTCCGAAGCGGCTATGGTGGCATCAATACCATCCACTTTGTTGGTGACCAAAAGAATCGGTTTATCCAACTTTCTAAGGCTGTCGGCAATCACTTTATCTGAAGCACTCAGGCCTTCGCGTGCATCAACGAGAAACAACACGAGATCGGCTTCTTCCAAAGCGACTTGCACCTGCTTTCGGGCAAAGCTTTCTATGCCTTCGGCATCATCGGCTATACCGCCGGTATCGACAACCAGGCAGGCACGATCACCGTGCTTGACCCGGCCATACTGGCGGTCTCTGGTTAGGCCGGGAAAATCCGCCACGAGGGCTTCACGACTCTTGGTTAAATAATTAAATAATGTGGACTTGCCAACATTGGGACGCCCTACCAGGGCAATTACAGGTAACATATTAGGGTGACCGGGTTTTTAAGGCGGCAAGAGTGCCGTCTTTTGCATAAATATAAACGGTATTATCTACCACGACAGGCTTGGCTTCTATTGCACTATCGGCAACTTTGATACGGGCCAGTTGCCGGCCATCTGTAGTAGACAGCCAATGCACGTAACCTTCAAAATCGCCTACCACGACATAGTTCTCATAGACAGCCGGAGCGGTTAACTTTCTTTGATGTAAATCTTTTTGTTTCCATAAGGATGCGCCACTGCGCTGTTCCAGTTGCCAGACATCATCGGTCGTATCTGATAAATACAGAGACCTGAAATCATGGCTCAAGCCGGTATAAGAAGAAATAGCTTCGTTACGCCACAACACATCACCATCCAACTCTGATACAGCGGCGGCTCCACCGTGATAACTGGCAATATAAATAATGCCGGATACTTCTATTGGATCGACGTCAAGATCGACCAATCTTTCCACTTCAGAACGTCCTTTGGGAATGGCAACACTGGTTTCCCACGCATATTTGCCATCGGCCAAACGCAAGGCCATTAGTTTGCCATTATCGTAACCCTCAATGACATTATCCCCAACGATAATAGGGGCACCGATTCCACGCACACTTAAAGCGGGAGCGGTATGTTCATAATTCCATAATTTTACGCCGTTCTTTTCATTGAGGGCAATAACCTCGCCATCAGTGGTTCGAACGATCACGATGCCCTTGGCAATAACCGGCACAGAAAGCACTTCACTGGAGACATGAGACTTCCAGAGCAGGTCACCGTTTTCACTATTCAAGGCAACCACATCGGCATCACTGGAGCCTAATATCACGGTGCCTACGCCCAGACCGGGGCCGGCGGAAAAATGTACATCCACCTTTGCTTCCCAAATCAGGCGTCCGGTACTTAAATCCCGAGCCTGCACCAAACCATCACGGTCTGCCGCCAATATCTTGCCAAAGCCAATGGATGGCACCAACTTTAAAGATTGTTCGTCCGTACCTACGCCGACTGATTCATCCCACAGCTTTTCGATTTTTATTTCAGGCACATACTCAACCAATAAAGCAGGTGGATCAGAATTGTCTTCACCCCCCGAAAAATAATTGGAAATGCCCGAAATAGATTCATCGAGGGTATCAAAGGCAGCACAACCTGCCAATGTTAAGCAACAGCATAAAAGCGTAATCAGGCGCATTATTTTTGAACTTCTACTTTTTCAGGTGAGGTCAAATCATCAATTTTAAATTGCAGCAACGGTGACTTATAACCGTTTTCCAAGGCTTTTTGATAAGCCGTTCGCGCTTGATCCAAACGATCCAGAGCCACATACAAATCACCCACCAATTCATCATAGTTACCTGAAAAGCTGGATGAGGTGGCAGGATCAACATCGTTAATTAATTGCAAGCCCTGCTCGTATTCGCCACTGGCCAGCATTAAACGAACCAGCCTGATTTTGGCGACGTTACTTAATTCCTTATCGGTTCCAGCGGCTATGCCCTTAAGAAGCGCTTGTGCTTTAGGGAGATCAGCTTGCTGAACTTTTAATTTTGCCAGCAAAAGACTGCTATAAGCTGAATATTCTGTCTTGGGATATTCAGACTGAATACGCTCCGCCAACTTTTCTGCGCTGTCTTTTTTGTCTGTCCCGATTGCCTGGATTAATTGACCGTATAATGCAGACGCCTGCTCTGTCTGATTTTTTTTAAGATTCTGCCAGTAATTCCAGCCCAGAATAATAGCAACCCCCAAGACCACACCAATAATTGTCGATTGTCCGTTTTCTTTCCACCATCTTTTTACTGCGTCAAGTTGCTCTTCTTCTGTCTCGTAAATTTCCACTTGCTTTCTCTTGTTGGTATTTTAAAAAAATGCTTGTAGGTTGGGTTAGGCGATAGCCTTAACCCAACACGTCGAAGCGGCAAATGTTGGGTTACGGCTATCGCCTAACCCAACCTACGGCTTGCTTGCTTTAAGTTAACGTTTGCAAAAAAGTAATCGCTGCTGCTTGGGACAGCGTTTGTTGTTGTTCTTCCCCGTTGCGCAACGATTTAATGCTGACTTCGCCACGACTGACTTCATCATCGCCTAAAATAATGGCATAACCAGCGCCTATTTTATCAGCTTTTTTAAACTGGCTTTTAAAACTGCCACCCCCGCAATTAACTTGTAGCTTCAATCCCGGCACTTCATTTCTGATAGTTTCAGCAAAACGCAAACCTTCCCGTTCGGCGGCTTCACCGACCCGAATCATATAGACATCAACGGTTCTTGTTTGCGGGATATTACCCGACACTTCCATTAAAGCCAATAAACGCTCAATGCCCATGGCAAAACCCACGGCAAAATTGGGCTTGCCACCCAACTGTTCAATCAGGCCATCATAACGGCCACCGGCACACACCGTGCCTTGTGAACCCAGTTCGTCGGTCACCCATTCAAATACGGTTTTGCTGTAATAATCGAGTCCACGCACCAGTCGGGTGTTGATTTCGTAACTAATGCCCAAGTCATTCAAGGTGGCCGTTAAGGTATTAAAATGTTGCAGACTTTCTGCACCCAAATAGGCCATTAACTCCGGCGCATTGGCAACCAGCTTCTGCATGGCCGGATTTTTGGTATCCAGAATGCGCAAGGGATTGGTTTCCAATCGACGCAAACTGTCTTCATCCAACTCCTCCAGATGCTCCTGAAAATAGCTGACCAACGTTTCCCGATAAACCAGTCGTTCCGCAATAGTACCCAAAGAATTTAGCTGTAGGCGCACTTTATCGCGAATACCCAGCTTTTTCCATAAACGATCCATTAGCAGAATTAATTCGGCATCAATATCAGGCCCGGACATGCCATAGGTCTCAACACCCAATTGAATAAACTGGCGATAACGTCCCTTTTGTGGACGTTCATGGCGATACATTGGGCCGTAATACCATAACCGGTGTACCTGATTATGTAAGAGTCCATGCTCCAGACAAGCCCTAAGACAACCTGCCGTTCCTTCCGGCCGCAAGGTTAATGAATCGCCGTTACGATCATCAAAGGTGTACATTTCTTTTTCGACGATATCAGTGACTTCACCAATAGAGCGTTTGAAAAGTTCTGTTTTTTCAACAATGGGCAGCCGAATTTCACTATAGCCATAAGCGCTAAGTACGTCTCTTAGCGTTTGTTCTGCGTACTGCCAGAGTGGTGTTTGATCAGGAAGCACATCGTGCATCCCGCGAATTGCTTGTATATTATTTGCCATAAGGATCAGAATGACTGTTATTGTAAAACCGGCTTGATTTGTTTTGCTTCATCTGAAAGCGGAAATTTTTCCAATAACAAGTTTTGATATTCTTTTGCCAGCGCTTGATTACCCAAGGCGCGTTCTGTTTGCATGCCAAACCATAACGTGCCGGAGGTATGATCTGCAACACTCAGGTATCGTTGTAAATAACCTTTTGCCGCCCAATACTCGCCGCTTAGATAACTCATTTTTTGCATTTCCAGCAATGCCGGCGCGTAAGTGTTATTAAGTATCAGTGCTTGCTTAAAGTAAGCTTTGGCACTTTGTTGTTGTTTCATGGCCAACTGGCACCGCCCGGCATTGGTTAAGGCCAACCACTGCCGGTCGTTTAACTGGGTCGAAATCGCCTGAGTCAGTAAAGCCATGCCTTGTTCATATTCACCACGATCACACAAAAACCGGCCATAGTTGTTTTGGACACTCCAATCATCCGGCGACACATCCAATGCACGCTCATAATTCTCTTGGGCTTGTTTATAATCATTTAATTTTTCGTATAAAAAAGCAAAAGCATTATGAACTTGGGAATTATTGGGATCTTTTTCTTGTGCCAGTTGTAAATTTTCTTTGGCTATTTCCAGCTTGCCCAAATCCATGTACCGCACCCCCAGCTGCAAATAAATACTGGCGGAATCATCTCTTTTAGTGTCTTTGTCAAACCAGGAGGTGCAAGACGTTAATGCAACTGCTAAAAACAGACCGCAAGCCCGGCGACTAAAGATTTGTGTTGCCTCAGGCAGCACGTTCCGCGCCTACTACCTTTAACTTGAGATGCCTGCGACTTTTATCTTCAACCTGTCCAACCAGTTGACCGCACGCCGCATCAATATCTTCGCCGCGCGTCTTCCTGATCGTAGTGACTATTCCGGCATCGTTTAAAACCGTTTTGAAGCGATTAATGACTTCTTTGCTTGAGCACCGATAAGCGTTATTGGGAAACGGATTAAAGGGTATTAAATTAAGTTTTGACGGTACTGTTTTTAACAACTTAATGAGTCCGCGAGCATCGTCCATGGAGTCATTAATACCATCAAGCATCACGTATTCAAAAGTAACGGTACGTCGTGGTGCAATCTTTGCATTATCCCTGCACGCTTCCATTAACTCCTTTAACGGATATTTTTTGTTAATCGGAACCAGTTCATCCCTTAACTCATCAGTCACCGCATGTAATGATACCGCAAGACTCACATCACACACTTGCGTCAAACGATACATGGCCGGCACCACACCTGATGTGCTGATCGTTACCCGGCGCTTGGAAAGCCCAAAAGTAAAATCATCCATCATCAAATTCATGGCGGCAACCACATTGTCAAAATTAAGCAAAGGCTCGCCCATGCCCATCATGACCACATTGGTGATTTTTTTGGTTGTCCCCAAACGTTTTTGCGCAACAATAACCTGACCAATAATCTCGGCCGTGGTCAAATTACGATTAAACCCTTGTTGAGCCGTAGAACAAAAAGTACAGGCTAATGCGCAACCGATTTGTGACGACACACATAAAGTGCCTCGGCCTTCTTCAGGTATAAAAACCGTTTCGATTCGATTGCCGCAACTGGTTTGCAAGGCCCATTTACGGGTGCCGTCACTCGCGATTTGTTCAATCACAATCTCGGGAGTGGCCAGGTAGCAATTTTCATTGAGCCAGACACGCAACGGTTTGCTTATATTAGTCATCAGGTCGAAATCTTCTACGCCTTCCTGATAAATCCATTTAAGCAACTGGGTTGCGCGAAAAGGTTTCTCACCCAATTCAACAAAAAAGGCCGCAAGACCTTTTCTGTCGTAATCGAGCAGATTAAACCGTTTGGACTTAACGGGTTCTTGCACAGATTTCATTGTCTGTGAAAAAGAAAGCAATTTCTCTTGCAGCCGTTTCAACCGCATCTGATCCATGTACTGCGTTTTCATCAATGCTGGCAGCAAAATCAGCACGAATGGTGCCTGCAGCGGCTTCTTTAGGGTTGGTAGCGCCCATTATTTCGCGATGTTTAAGGACTGCGTTTTCGCCTTCCAAGACTTGCATGATCACAGGGCCTGATACCATAAAGGCAACCAAATCCTTAAAGAAGCCGCGCTCACTGTGTTCCGCGTAAAAACCTTCAGCTTGTTCTTGAGTCAGGTGCAGCATTTTTGCAGCAACAATTTTTAAATCATTTTTTTCAAAACGACTGTAAATTTCACCAATAACATTTTTTGCAACAGCGTCAGGTTTAATAATTGAGAAAGTGCGTTCTAGTGCCATTATGTTTTAAAACTCCAAAGTAACAGTAAATAAAATATTTGAGTTGCCGATTATACCCGATAAGCGACACATTGTAGATAAACGAGCCTGCTTATATCTACGGCGTACGATCTATATCTGCGCCTTCTTTGACCGGGATCATCAAATCTTCAGGGCTTATACCCAATAATAAAGCCATCGGACTGGCGATAAAAATAGACGAATAGGTGCCAAAAAATACGCCAAACAGCAGCACAATGGAAAAATTATGGATAATTTCACCACCCAGAAAAAACAGGGAAACCAACACTAAAATAACCGTTAAAGAAGTCATAATGGTTCGGCTTAAAGTGACATTAACCGAGATGTTCATGATTTCTTCGGTCGATTTATTTCTTAACAAGCGAAAATTTTCACGGATACGGTCATAAACCACAATCGTATCGTTCAAGGAATAACCGATCAGCGCCAGCACTGCCGCCAATACCGTCAAATCAAATTCCAGACCTAAAATGGAAAATAACCCCAAGGTAACCACCACATCATGAATCGTCGCGATAACGGCACCGGTAGAAAATTTCCACTCAAAGCGCCAGGCAATATATATCAAAATGCCTATCGTTGAATATAACAAGGCCAAAAAACCGTCTTCAGCCAAATCGTCTCCGACTTGTGGCCCCACAAATTCAACGCGTCGAACACTGGCGGGTTCTGCGGTTGTTTTGTTAATCGCTTCAAGTACCTTGGTGCTTAAATCGGCACTGCTGACCCCTTCATGGGGTTTTAACCGGATCAAGACATCTTTTGCCGTGCCAAAATTCTGCACGGTGGCATCGTCAAAACCTTCAGTATCCAAGGTATTGCGCAGTACCGTTAAATCTGCCGCTTTTTGATAACCCACTTCAATCAGAGTACCGCCGGTAAAATCAATACCCATCTGCAAGCCGCGAACAGCCAGCGATCCTATTGAGAGAATCATCAGTACACCGGAAAATATCAGTGCTATATTTCGGTTACCTATAAAATTTATATTTGTCGTCTTCATATTTTATTCTTCTATAAAGTAGGGTCTAAATGGATAATTTCTCAACCCTGCGGTTACCATACACCCAGTTAATAACCATCCGCGTTCCGGTGATTGCCGTAAACATGGATGACAAAATCCCGATAATCAGCGTTACCGCAAAACCTTTAATGGAACCCGTACCAAAAGCAAACAACACCACCGCAACCACAAGATTGGTAAAGTGGGAGTCAAGAATGGTGGCAAAGGCTTTATCGTAACCAATAAATATGGCTGATTGCGGCGTATTACCATTGTTGAGCTCTTCTTTAATCCGTTCAAAGATCAATACGTTGGCATCAACCGACATACCTACCGTCAAGATAATCCCGGCAATACCCGGTAACGTTAACGTTGCCTGCAACATCGATAAGATGGCGACAACAATCACCACGTTAAACGCCAACGCAAGATTGGCAATCATGCCGAACAACCGATAATAAACCGCCATAAACAGCACAACCAAACCAAAACCTACTACAAACGACAACATGCCTTTATCAATGTTATCTTGTCCAAGGCTTGGCCCTACCGTACGTTCTTCAACAATATCAACCGGCGCAGCCAAGGCTCCCGCCCTTAACAACAGTGACAAATTACGTGCTTCCTGCGGACTGTCCAGACCGGTGGTTTGAAAACGTTTACTGAATACGCCCTGGATAGTGGCTACATTGATCACTTTCTCAACTTTTTCTTTATGACGTACTTTTTGACCGTTGACTACTTTTGTCTCGACTTTATATTCTATAAAGACCACCGCCATAGGCTTGCCAACACTGACTTGAGTGGTTTTAGCCATCTTGGCCGCACCCACGCCATTCAAGGAAATATTAACCGAAGGTCTGCCGTCCTGATCTTGACCGGAAGATGCATCAACAATTTGGTCTCCCGTCACAATAACGCGACGATCCAACAGGATTGGATTACCCTTTTTTTCATAATACAAGCGACTGCCTACCGGAACATGACCGGCAACGGCCTGCTGCACATCATGTTCAGTATCAACCAGGCGATATTCCAAGGTAGCCGTCGTACCCAAAATTTCCTTGGCACGCGTTGTATCCTGAACACCCGGCAATTGCACCATGATGCGATTTTCACCTTGTTGCTGAATAACCGGCTCGGCAACCCCTAACTCGTTGACCCGGTTACGCAAAGTCGTCATGTTTTGCGACACGGCAAATTTTTTGATTTCGCGCACTTCTTTTTCAGACACTTTTAGCCAAACCTGATCCTGATTTTCCGGCTCGGTAATATCCAGGGTACGAAAATCTTTAGCCAGTAACTCCATCAGTGCGGGCTTATCTTCCGGTGACTTCAACGTGATTTTTATAAAGCCGTTATCTTTGGCAACCGACTGATAGCGCATCTTTGCACTTCTTAAGGCCAGACGTAAATCATCGTTATAGCGGTCTTCAGCCTGCTTGGCCGCAGCATCCATATCCACTTCCAGCAGAAAATGTACCCCACCCCGTAAATCAAGACCCAAATACATCGCCTCGGCACCTAAAGCCCGCAACCAGGCGGGTGTTGTAGGTGCCAGATTTAAGGCAACCGTATAATTGCTGCCCATCTTGTCTCTTAATAAATCAGCGACTTTAAGCTGGTCATCGGTGTTGGTAAACCGCGCCAAAATACGTCCGTCTTTAAACTCAAACGCTTTTAAAGGAACGCCCATCGTTTTAATGTCAGACTCGATCTGGTTTGCCTGATCCTGCGCTATAAGGGTTGTTTGTGTCGATGACACCTGAACAGACGGATCATCACCGTATAAATTAGGTAATGAATAAATAATCCCGATGCCAAAAACAATCAGGACTAATAGATTTTTCCAAAGAGGGAAATGGTTTTGCATGTGTTATTCCAATAATTAAACCGTGCATCAGCTTACGCAAGCTGTTACTGACTGGCTACGCACTATTAATATTAAGCTTTAACTATTTTTTTAGTTATAGCTTTATAAGTTCCTTTTGGCATCATGCTTTCAATGCTTTGGCGCTGTACTTGAATAAAAGTATTGTCCGCAATTTCAATCTTGACAAAATTATCATCCATATCAACAACCTTACCTAAAATACCGCCAGAGGTTACTACTTCAGCGCCTTTGCTCATCGCGGCAATCATTTGTTTCTTTTCTTTGGTACGCTTGGATTGGGGACGCAAAAACAAAAAGTAAAAAAACACCAGGATGCCCAGTGGAAACAGCATGCCTTCAATGCCGGGTTGTGACGTAGCGGCTGGCGCTGCCGCTAAAGCGTCAGAAATAAAAAAACTCATGATTATCCTCAAATTCTATAGTAATTAAAAAAATCTTGTTATTATGCCATAGACGGCATAGATTTTCCTCGTTGTTGGTAAAACTGCCGGACAAAAACATCCAGCTCCTGCTTTTCAATCGCATCACGCAAGCCCTGCATCAGGCCCAAATAATAATGCAGGTTGTGTAAGGTATTCAGCCTTGAACCCAGCATTTCCTTACATTTATCCAAATGACGCAAATAGGCTCTTGAATAATTCCGACAAGTATAGCAGTCACAGGACTCATCCAGCGGCATGTTATCAAACTCGTATTGACTGTTCCTGATTTTTACCACGCCAAAGCTGGTAAACAAATGTCCGTTACGTGCATTACGTGTGGGCATGACACAATCAAACATATCAATGCCGCGTCGGACGGCTTCAACCAGATCTTCCGGCGTGCCCACCCCCATTAAATAGCGTGGCTTATCAACCGGCATTTTGTTATGAATGGCATCCAATGTCGCCATCATTTCTTCTTTGGGCTCGCCGACGGACAAACCGCCGATCGCATACCCATCAAAACCAATATCCAGCAAACCGTCTATCGACTCCTGACGTAAATGCTCATACATACCGCCTTGTACGATGCCAAACAACGCCGACAGATTATCGCCGTGCGCCGCTTTACTACGCGCTGCCCAGCGCAACGATAAGCGCATGGAATCGGCTGCTTCGTTAACGGTAGCCGGATAAGGCGTACACTCGTCAAAAATCATCACGATATCCGAGCCCAAATCCCGCTGCACCTGCATGGACTCTTCAGGCCCCATAAAAATAGCGCTACCGTTTATCGGCGATTTAAAGGTGACGCCTTTTTCGGTGATTTTTCTTAGCGCACCCAAACTGAACACTTGAAAGCCGCCTGAATCGGTCAGAATCGGTTTATCCCAATGCATAAAGTCATGCAAATCACCATGCGCCTTGATCACGCCTGTCGTTGGTCGCAGCATTAAATGAAAGGTATTACCCAAAATAATTTGCGCACCGACACTCGTCAGGTCTTCCGGTGTTAATGATTTAACCGCGCCATAAGTGCCAACCGGCATAAAAATCGGCGTTTCTACCACGCCACGGTCAAAAGTAAGGCGTCCACGCCGTGCATGACCATCAGTATTAATTAAGTTAAATTCCATGCCAAAATATTTGCTCATAAATGAAGGTTGCAGATTATCCAGCCTTTTTGGGATTTAGTACAATAAACCATTGTGTTATGTATAAAAGCTGCAACTTCTTGTTACCCGTAGACTGCGTTTTTAATTAAATCAGTCCCGATAAACGGTCTGTCAATAAGTAACGTGCATAAAATAACTTGACCGCTTATATCCCCTCACCCCAACCCTCTCCCGGTGGGAGAGGGAGCAAGACGCCCAAGTTATTTCATACGCATTTTAATCGGTTATTAACCACGAATCCGTAATTATTCACCTCCCCCTTTGAAAAAGGGGGCTGAATACTTACACTAATCCTGTTCCGGACGTAAGCCTAAGTGACAAAAAAATTTCTTTCTTCGTGCCCCTTCGTGTGTTCGTGGTGATAATCTTTTAAGATTTTTTCCGGACTTATCTACGACCGGGTAACCCCTAAAAACTTGTCATTCAAATAAATACTGTTAAATTTAAAAAATTAGAATCTCAATAGTAAAGTTCCGACCTAATTGTATACAAGCATTCACAATAGTATTCCGGTTTTTTTAAATAGTTTTACAGCTTTGTTTAAACTTCCCTTAAAATAGACAAAGCAAACAACACCCAGTCAAAACAGGCTTCAAGATTAGGCGCGTTTTATAAGTCATTGGCAGTCGATTTTTATAAACTGCTTTATTCGTTTCGTCTTTTCTTAAATTAACATTCAGTCATCAAATGAATAGCAAATCATTAACGTTAGTAAGCTTTGCATTATTGCTCTTACCTGCCGAAGCCTTTGCTGGCGAAGCTTTAAGTGCTGCCAAATCATTAAATTTAACACAGCATATCGTCGGTTATCTTTCGATAGCACTGACCGTTTTGGCATACATTGCAGCGATGTCGGAAGAAGTTATCGAATTGCGCAAGTCAAAACCGATGGTCTTGGGTTCGGCGCTCGTGTGGTTTGCAATATGCATTTACTATGCCTGGCACGGCGAAGCCAAAGTGGCGGCAGTCGCATTTGAAAGCAATCTACTGGCTTATATCGAATTATTTTTGTTTATCCTGGTGTCATGACCTACCTGAACGCCATGGAAGAACGCGGTGTTTTCGATGCCCTCAGGATTTGGTTGCTAAGCCGGCAATTCAGCTACCGGCAACTGTTCTGGATTACCGGCGTTCTTGCCTTTTTTCTTTCTACAGTAATCAATGGAATGGCGGCCGGCCTTTTAATGGGGGCTGTTGCGGCTGCGGTCGGTAAATACAAAAAAGAATTTGTCGCACTGGCGTGTGTCAACATTGTTATAGCGGCCAATGCCGGAGGCACGTTCAGCCCCTTGGGCGGCATCTCGACATTGTTCGTCTGGCAAAATAAAATACTGCCTTTCCATGAATTCTTCACACTCGCTATTCCCTGTTTGGTCAATTTTCTTGTACCTGCCATGGTCATGCATTTTTTTGTCCCCAGAGAAACACCCGCCGCTTCCACCAGCATCGTTTGGCTTCGCCGGGGCAGCAAGCGGGTTATCGCACTATTCGTCGTAACACTTGCCATTACCGTCTCTTCCAATATTCTTCTGGAACTACCGCCTGCCGCCGGCATGATGACAGGGCTTGGTTTACTACAGTTTTTCAGCTTTTATCTGACCAAGACAGCCATCGAAA
>JBAXTQ010000047.1:0-19650 GCA_037130115.1 Methylococcaceae bacterium | reverse complement strand
GACCTGACCCCTTATTCCTTTCTTTATTGCAAGACCTGACCCCTTATTCCTTTCTGACCCCTTATTCACTTTGACCCCTTATTCACTCTTCCAAGACCTGACCCCTTATTCACTTCGCTTATAAACTCTACGCGCCGAGATTACATGCCCGCCTCACAAGGTGTTTATTTCTTAACGTCAGTTTTTACAATCCACTCTGCTCCTGAATCTATCCAGGTTTTTAACTTCATGACATCTTGATCAACAAGTTTGTGTCTATTTGCCATAGGCATATTCTTTCTTGCACCGGAAACAATCTCAATCAATGGACTTATAGCACTCTGTCCCGGTAAAATTAAAGGCGATTTTCCATTACTTCCAAAGAAATCTTCACGACGATCAATACGAAAATCGGCGAATTGTTTTTGTGGGCCATGGCATGACAAGCAGTTATTTTCTAATATGGGATAAATATCTGTCCAGAATTCTACCGGTTCTTGATCGGTACTATTCTGTATCGGCGAGACGGCTAACGATTGCTTAACCTGATCACTATAATCAATACGGCCAGAATGTTTTCCCCGCATTGGATCGGCTATTTCTGTAACGCTATGTTGAGCAGTCCAGGCAAAAAGCGTCATCAAAAGAATGACTGTGACGCTTGTTAAAATACCACTACGAATCAGCGAAGGGTGAGCGGTTTTTACCCAATGACAGCGTTTACCGATAACGGTGACTATCCAATTCCAATGCAGAGCCAAATGAATAACAAATACCATCAAAAGCCCCAAGCTAATCCAGAAATGAATATCGCCCCATTGGTGCCGGGTATAACCCCACAAGCTCAACATTTTGTTGCTGCCGGGTGGCAACGGAAAACGCAGTAGGTAACCTGTCGCAATCATGCCTAACAGTAGAAATGCCGCGATTATGTCGATAATGATGTTAGCAACTGTACGATTCATAAAATAATTTTGGGACTCAACGGTCGGCATATTAACAGGGCGTAATAATTATAGGCATTGTAGGGTGTATAAGCAAAGCGTCATACAACCAATAGAAAGTTACGAATTGCCGGTTTGTCAAAAAGACGGGATGCAATGAAATCATGGCAGTATTAAATGGCACGACAAGATACATTTCATGTATGTGGTAGCAATTCCAATGTGGTGCATGACGCATTGCCCCCATTATTTTCTTGATTTGCTTTGAAATAACGATAGACTGACTCATTTTAAATGAGAGAAATCATGCTTGGATTAACTGGTAATAATGTTGATCATGACGAAATCCGCGACCTGTTGAAACAGGCCACGATACATGCCAATGACAAGGATTACGACACTGCAATTGCGAGCCTTTCACGATCCTATGGGTTAATGACGACTTGCTCAACTGAATGGCCTATAAAAACGTATTTCAGGCTGGCACGTTACCATCACCTAGCTGGAAGATATCAGGAAGCGCGGGATTGGCTTCAGGGTCTATATGATAATGTAGATTTAACCGCCGATGCTCGCGAGCAACTTTATAAGAAATGGGGCTGGCGGCAAAAAGGCGGTTTTGCAAAAATATCCCAAACGTTGAGGAATAATTACCGGAAAATCATCGATGATGAAATTGTGCTGCTTAATACCAGGCAACGAAAAATAGAGCACCGCGCACTCAGGTCAAGCCTTTAAGATGTGCCGGCGAGGGCAGCTTCGATTAATTTTCAAACAAAATAGGCAGGAAGATGAGAAGCAATTTACTTAGACAGTTAATAGAAAAGGCAATTGGTCATAGCATTGAACAATCGAACCTGGTGTATTTAACAGGTGATGAGGTGGTCGAGTCGTTATTTGTTTTGATTGATCGATTCACTAAAAACATCACGCAAATTCGCTCAATCCCATATAACTCATTATTTGAAAAAGAAGCCGATGCGGCTATTGAGGGGGAAATTCTGCACAATAAAGATTGGAGCAGGGTATCCGCTGAAGCATGGCGGGTTTTGCTGGAGCGATTAACGCAAGCCATCCTGGTAGCGCAGATGAATCAATTGCATCAAAACCCTTTAATACCTATTCCTGAAGATTTATCTCCTGACACATGGACAAGTGTCGCAATGATCTTTTTAATGTACGATATGACGCTTCCTTATCCATTAACCGATAAATCCGACTTTTCATTTCCAGCACATGCTTTGCCGGGATCGTTAAAGCGACACTAAGCATTTGCGTGTAGGCAAGCCTTGTCAGGCATGCTCCATAAAGCAAGTGCAGGATATGAGCGAAGAGTCATACACCCGATGGAAAGTGAAGAATTGTCGTTTTATCGGACACAATCAAATCATAGCTATAATAAATAGTGCGATGCTATACATTTCATGTAGGTGGTAGCAAGTCCTATTCGGTGTATGGCGCTTCGCTTATTCACCTACGCTTAAAATATCTTAACAAGCAGAGGGATGGTGTTTTGATTTATGGCAGGTAAGGATCTCGCCTACGCGCTCATAGGCGGACTGATCGGTTGCGGTATTGAAGAGCGCTTCACCTTAACCAACCCCAAAAACAGTATAGATGAATGAATAATCCATGCAAACAATTTATCCACGGCGACAGCATTGAAGTTATGTACAGATGATGGATAACCGACAGGAGAGCAGGAGACGGTTTGATGCTAAGCCAAAAAGGCTTCCCCCCACCATAAACGCCCGAAGCGTATTCTCCTATAGCCAAAGTATAGCTTAACTGCCAGCTACCTTAAATAAATTATGGATATTAGCAATGACATTAGAAATAACGAAGGATAGGTGCTGCCCTGTATGTGGACTCCCAATGTCCCACACTCTCAGTCTATTTTCTGTATAACAAAACACCTACGGCAGGGAGCTTTCCCGTATCAGGACAACATTTAAAATTATAGGGCAAACATTTATAAAAAACCATGAGTAGCGCCGGATTCGAACCGGATAATGCAGGCGCAAAGCGCATACAACCCTTCCCGTTGGAAACAACTACTCATGGCAGATTAAGTATAGATTAATAATCGTCCCATCGGCTAGGCATTTTATAGAAAACCCAAGTGCGCCTCTCTCGCGGGAGGGTAACACGCCCAATCCAGCTTTGAAACAACACAACAATTTGTTTTTCTTCGTGTTCTTCGTGTCTTCGTGGTGAAAAATTACGCTTCCTTATTAATCAAAAAATAAACTACCGGGATCACCAGCAGTGAAAACAAGGTCGAGGCAAAGATACCAAAGATGAAGCTCCAGGCCAGTCCTGAAAATATCGGATCAAGGATAATCACAAACGCACCGAACATGGCGGCTCCGGCAGTCAGGAAGATGGGGCGCAAGCGAATGGCACCGGCTTCGATCAGGGCATCGGCAAGGGTCACATCGGCTCGGGCGCGGATACGTTCGATAAAATCGATCAGGATAATGGAGTTGCGCACGACGATACCTGCCAGGGCAATCATGCCTATCATGGCGGTGGCGGTAAAATAAATCGGGTTGGGGTAAGCGCCGACAGGCGTTGCCATAAACTGGTTAAGCAACCAAAATCCCGGCATGATGCCGATGACCGTCAAGGGAATAGCTATCATCATGACCAGGGGTACGGATAATGAGCCGGTTTGTCCGACCAGTAACACATAAATCATCACCAACGCGGCAGCAAAAGCGAGGCCAAGATCACGAAACACATCGACGGTAATTTTCCATTCACCTTCACCGGCCAGTTCGGCGGTATAACCTGGCGGCAAGGGACGTTCGGCAAACGTGTCATTGAGATCAAAAACCGCCTCTACCGGACTGCGCCCCGCCATTTCAGCAATAACGTAGCTGACCCTTTGCAGATTTTTGTGATAAATCGGCTGATCGTCAATGACAGTGCTAGCGGTGCCTAGTTCACTTAAGGGCATCAGCTCGCCTTGTCCGGTTTTTACTCGCAAGGCCAATAAATCAGGGACTGACGAACGTAGCGCACGCGGCAGTTGCAGGTTAATTTCCAGCGGTTGGCGCTCCCTATCCGAATGCACAATGCCCACTGTTTGACCCGCCGCCGCAATACGCAGCGTTTCTGCCACTTGGGCAACACTGACACCCGACAAAGCAGCTTTTTCACGATTTAACTGAAAATGTACTTTGTCATGGGGCGCTTCGGAAAAATCATCCACATCAACCACGCCTTCGGTTTTTTCCATATCCGCCCTGACGCGTTTGGAGACGGCTATCAAACTGTCAATAGTCGCTTCAGGCGGGCCATAAATTTCAGCAACCAAACCGGAAAGTACGGGTGGCCCTGGTGGAATTTCTATAATTTTAAGGTTTGCGCCGTATTTTTTACCGAGTTGTTCTATATCAGGTCGAATGCGTAAGGCGATTTCGTGCGACTGCTGCTCCCGCTGGTCTTTGGGCAGTAAATTAATTCTGACTTCACCCAAATAGCCGCCGCTCCGTAAATAATAGTGGCGCACCATGCCGTTAAAATCCATCGGTGCAGCCAGGCCGGTATAGGTTTGATAATCAGTGACTTCATTAACGGTGGCTAAATAACTGCCCAAGGCACGGGCGACCTCATCGGTTTTTTCCAGCGTTGAGCCTCGTGGCATATCAATCATGATTTGCAGTTCGTTTTTATTATCGAAGGGCAATAATTTAAGCGGCACGGCGCGGGTAATCGCCAGCATCGTTGAGCCCACAAAAGCGATCAGCACAATCATTAAAAATAATTTGGCACGGCCAGAAGTCGCCAGCAACGGGCCAAGTGCGGCGCGATAGGTCTTATAAATAAACGTTTGTTTAAGCTCTATAGGCGCTTCGTCGCTGTGTTTGTGATATTCACTTTGTAGCAGTTTGAAACTGGCCCAAGGGGTGACGGTAAAAGCCACAATTAACGAGACAATCATGGCTATTGGCACGTTAAAAGCCATCGGTGCCATGTAGGGGCCCATCATGCCGGTGATAAAAAACATCGGCAAAAATGACACAATTACCGTAAACGTCGCCAAAATAGTGGGCGGCCTGACTTCATCAACCGCTGTCAACAAGGCTTCCAGCGGTGATTCTTTTCGTAATTTGTAGTGCCGATGGATGTTTTCGACATCGACTATCGGGTCATCCACCAGCAAGCCCAGCGATAGAATCAAGGCAAACAAGGTGACGCGGTTAATGGTGTAACCGGAAATATAATCCAGTAACAAGGTCAGCGCCAAGGTCATCGGTACGGCAATGGACACGATAAAGGATTCTTTCAGCCCCAGTGAAAAAGCCAGTAACACCACGATAATCACGATGGCAAAACTTAAGTGCTTAACCAGTTCGTTAACTTTTTCGTTAGCGGTTTCACCATAATCACGGGTCACTGTTAACAACACATCTTCGGGAATCAGCGTGCCGCGCATTTTTTCTGCGTTGGCAATAACGGCTTCGGCGACGTGAACGGCATTACTGCCTTTACGTTTGGCAACGGCAATGGTGACCATCGGCCGTTCTTGCCCGACTTGCGGCTGATTACCGGTGGCTTTGCCAATCGTAGGCAAAGCATCGACCGCAGGGCCAAAACCGATGCGGGTGTAATGATCGACATCCGCCGGGCCGTCTTCAATACGCGCCACATCACGCAGAAAAACAGGCCGGCCGGCTACACTTTTTATAACGGTCGCGCCGACTTCTGTTGATGAACTAAAATGCGGGCCGGCTTCCAGCAAAATCTCACGGTTATTACGTTCAAAGCTACCGGCTTGCAGATTAACATTGGCATTGGCCAGCGCCTGGGTTACTTCAATCAAGGTTACACCGTGCGCCGCCAAGCTGGCCGGATTGGCATAAATGGATACTTGGCGTTGTTCGCCGCCAACCACCCAACTTTTACCCACATCGCCGACACTTCTTAACGAAATAATCAGCTCATCAGCAATACGTCGTAACGCCATAGAGTCATAATTATTATTTTGTGCAGAAAGCGTCAACAAAACGATAGGCACGTTGTCGATCTCCACCGGACTTACTTTCCAATGGGTAACGCCCGCTGGAATAAGATTCTGGTTGGACATCAGCCGATCCCAGGTTTTAACCAGACTGTCTTCAAAATCCTGTCCGACAAAATAACGGACAGTCACCATCGCCGCCCCGGGTTTGGAGATGGAATAAACATATTCCACACCTTCAATTTGTTTTAGCAAAACCTCTAACGGTGTCGACACCAGCTTTTCAACTTCTTCGCTGGAAGCGCCCGGATATTCAATCAGCACATCCATAACCGGCACGACAATCTGCGGGTCTTCTTCACGCGGCGTCAGCGTGAGTGCCGCTGCACCAGCCAACAGTGAAATGATCAGAAATAAAATGGATAGCTGTGAGGTGGTAAAAATTTCGACAATTTTGGTGGTCAAGCCACGTTTGGGCTTTTGATTTTGCAACTCGTCCATTAGTGCGCCTGCTGTGGGTTGACTATGACGGCTTCACCGGCCTGCAAACCGGAAATAACTTCAATCTGGTCACCAAAAGTTTTTGCGGTTCTGATATGACGCATAAGCTGTCTGCCTTCTGACAAGACCTTAACCACTTCCAACTGACCGATATGTTCCACTGCGCTGACGGGGATTAATAAGGCGTCGTGTTGATCACACGCTTGTTCCAACCAACCAAAATATCCCGGTTGCAAACCGGCCATGGCGGGCAATGCGACTTTAATTAACTGGGTGCGGGTTTGCGGATCAACGTCCGGACTGATCTCGTCAATTTGAGCGGCGACGGTTTGTCCCAAGGTATCAATACGCACCATAACGTCCATGCCCGTGCGGTAACGTCCGGCACAAGTGGTCGGCACATCGGCTTCAAGCCTTAAGCCTTGGGGTGTTTGCAAAGAGACCACAGGAACGCCGGGCAGTCCCATGTCACCGGGTTCTTTAAGACGCTTGACAATAATGCCGTCAAACGGTGCCAATAATAGCGTATCAGCCAAATGGGTTCTGATTTCATTCACCGTACTGGTTGCCTGACTGACACCCGCTTGCGCCTCTTTCGCCCGCGCGACCACGGCATCAAAATTTTCGCGGGTCGCCGCTTCCTTACTGTACAGACTTTGGGTACGTTGTTCATCTGCTTTGGCACGGGTGGCTTGCGCAGTGACACCGGACAGTGCCGCAAGGGCGGCCTGTTCCTGAGCCCTGATTTCACGCTCATCCAATCGGGCAATCACATCGCCCTTTTTAACTTTGTCACTGGCATGAACCTTAATCTCAATAATGCGAGCCGTCATTTTAGGCGCTATATTAGCAACGGTTCTTGACCTTACCGTACCCGGCCAGGTAAGAATATCGTCAACCTGCTTTTTTTCAACCTGTACCGTGTCACTTTTCGGTGTGTTTGCATCGCTGGCCAACGGGCTTAAACCGGGGGAAACTTTGCTGACAAAAGTGCCTTGCATATAAAGCAGTAATAAAATCAAAGCGAAAACGGCGGCGGCAATACTGATAATTTTGTGACTATTTTTGTGTTCGGGTTGTGACATAAGAACTCCTTTATTTCCAGTCGCCGACAGCTTTTTTTAATGCAGCTTCAGCACTCAGGGCATCGTAATGCGCTGCGATGGTGTTGGATTGCGCTTTATTTCTGGCGACTTCCGATTCGATATAACGGGTGACCGTGACTATTTCAGCGCGTCTTTCCTCATTAACCAGTCTTAAGGCTTCGTCGGCAGCCAGCACCGAGACTTCCGTAACACGCAAACGCGCCAAACCTTCTTCAAGTTTTAAATAAGCAATTTTTACTTCTTGCTCAATGGCCAGCTTGGTTTTTCGTTCTGTTTCACGCGCTTCTGCGGCTTTTCGTTCTGCGGCACTCACCCGTTGTTGGGTGTTAAACCCTGAAAATAAATCCATTTCGACGGTAACGCCCGCTGTGACATTATCCCTGCTACTTGAAAATCCGGGGTTTTGGCTATTTTGTCCGTAACTTACATAAGCATCTGCTTTGGGTAAATAAGCGCCTTGCTCACTTTTTAACTTGCGCAGACTGATTTCTACCTGATTGGCGGCGGCCTTAACTTCCGGGCGCTGCGTCATGGCAAGCTCAAGCAAATCATTAAACGATGCCGTCAACTTGGGCTTGGTTAATATGGATGATGACGGCGCTACCGTAAATGCTTGAAAACTTGATAAACCCAGCAAATTAGCAATATTGGTTTTGGATAGTTCAATGCCGTTGGCGGCTCTGATTTGGGCATCCTGCGCTTCAGCCAACTTCACTTCCAGTGACAATACATCTGATTTAAGGACGGTTCCGGCGTCGTACTTTAGTTGGGTTTGATTGAGCTCGCTGGTAATGGCGGCAATGGAATCCTGGGCGACTTTTTGCGCTTCTATGGACGCTAAATAAGCATAATACGAAGCCGTTACCGCTTCAATCAAGGCATTATGGACTGATGAACGCTCAAACTCAGCCGCATCTATACCCAGCTCCGCCGCTTTACTGTTTTGATAATCCTGTCCTCCACGAAAGAGCGACAGTTTTCCTATAATTTCAGGCCGAAAATTTTGCCGATAACCGGGATTGTTAATGTTATTGATAAAATTGGGCTCAAAACTCTTTTGCGACACAATCATCGAAAAGACCTGAGCTGGATTGTTAGAGGTTTCATAGCCCACTCGGGCGGTTACTTGCGGGTAAAACGCCGATAGCGCGACACCTAATTGGGCTTGAGCCTGATTGATACGTTCTATGGCAATTTGCAGATCAGGATTATTGGCTATTGCATAATCAATCGCCTGATCCAGCGTATAAGATTGGCTGGTTAATTTTTCCGGCACCGCTTTATTGGCCATATTTTTAGCAACCGTTTCAGCGGCGACTGAAAAATTCGCTACCATCAGTACCGGTAATAAACCGAGCGCCAAGCTGTTTTTACTTATTTTAAACATAATTTTCACGTAAGTGTGTCAGGAATAGACAAAAGTCTTCCAACCATTTTATTCACCACGAAGGCACGAAGAACACGAAGTTTTGTAATTATTCAAGCCCCCTCGCTATGCTCTCCCCCTTTGAAAAAGGGGGAGAGCATAGCGAGGGGGCCGAGGGGGATTTATCTAATAAAATCTCCCCTAACCCCTCTTTTTCAAAGAGGGGGACTGAATACTTACGAAGATTTTGCTTTGGTTTTTCTTCGTGAACTTCGTGCCTTCGTGGTGAAAATTTACAGACGGGTTACGCTATCGCTAACCCAACTGTAATCAGAAGGCACAGCCTGGTTTAACACCCAACTTTTTAAGCACTATTGCCATGGGGCAAAACCCCGTAAATGCTGATTGCAACAAATTAGCGCCCACAAAGGCGGTAAACCATAACCAGTTTTCAGAATGAACATGCGCCAGTAACAAACTAATCAGGATAAAACTGCCGGCAACGGCAAATACTATTCTATCGATACTCATATTACTCACCTTTTATCCGAACCACACCCATTAGTTTAAGCATTAACTTTTCATAATAAGGCTCGCTGATGCCTTTTCTTATTTTGCGCATAAAGTATTTCTCGAACCCGATTTTAGCCAAATGCACCCATCTACCTTCCGCAGACCAAGTTGTGTTGCGCGGAGGAATTTGCGGCATAGCCAGAAAAGCGACTCCGGAATCACCAAAATCAGCCAGACATAAAGCATTCCATGTCGCTACGTGAGTTGGCTCTTTACCGGCCAGTTCATCGGCAATATTATGAGCGGTGGTCGTCACCATCGATTCAATCATATAACCGGTTTTTGGCACCCCGACCGGTACAGGCGTCTTTTCCAACGGGGGAATGGCAATACAAACACCGACCGAATAAATGTTTTTAAAGGTGGTATTACGCTGATGATCATCCACCAACACAAAACCGCGCGGATTAACCAGTCCATCAACATTACGCACTGCATCAACACCGGTAAATGCCGGTAACATCATGGAATGCTTAAAAGGCAGCTCATGTTTTTTCTTGTCATTACCGTCCTCGTCAACCTCGGTCACAAACATCATGCCGGGCTCAACCTTGTCTACCTTGGCATTGGTTATCCATTTGATAGACTTTTCACGCAAGGCGCTTTCCATCAGACCTTTGGTGTCGCCAACACCGCCCAAGCCTAAATGTCCGATGTAGGGTTCCGAGGTAACAAAAGTCATCGGTACTTTATCCCGCACTTTTTTATTACGTAATTCTGTTTCAAGAATCATCAGATATTCATACGCAGGGCCATAACAAGAGGCACCCTGAACCGCACCGATAACAATCGGCCCGGGATTTTCCATAAATTTATCCCAATCTTCGGCAGCTACAGCGGCATGATCGACATGGCAGACGGATGAAGTATATCCCTTCGGCCCTAAACCGGGAATTTCATCAAAGGCCAGACGCGGGCCTGTGGCAATAACCAGAAAGTCGTAAGCAACCTCGGAACCATCAACCAGCTCAACTTTACTGTTAACCGGATCCACTTTTGCTGCCGCTTTTTGAATGAATTCAATGCCTTTCTTTTTCATCACCGGCGCTAACTCAATCTTTAAGTCTTCAGGTGTTCGCCATCGGGGTGGAACCCAAGGATTTGACGGCACAAAATGAAAAGTCGGGCTATCGGAAATCACAATAACATCGTGCTTTTTCCCTACCGTCTCTTTCATTTCATAAGCCATGGGTACACCGCCAATGCCTGCACCTAAAATTACAATACGAGCCATGATACTCTCCTCATTATTATTAGTTTATTGTGGGTCTTGTGTCTTTTCAATTGACTTTTAGTCGCTTAAAAATCCCGTTAAAGTGAACCGGTGCAACCACTGAACAACGAAAAAGAAACAATCATTAGCCCATAATTGATCAGACAACAGCACCGAAAAACAAAAAATCATATTAGCGTTAGATAATATTGCTAGACAATAGCATAGTTTAATCTTAGGATACAAGACTAATTATTTAAGGGCAACCTCAAGCAAAAACGGTTTTCCAAGCAATAAGGAAACATCCCTTTGGGATGAAGCCAAAGATTGGGAAGGGGTCTGCATCCCCTCCCCAATCCGCGCCCGTTAAAGCAATAATCGCTTGCGCGTATTATTGCGGGGCGCTCCTTTCGGCCTAAAGGCCGAGGTCTTAAACCAGCAAGGAAGATTGATAATTTAACGCTAAAGACAAGGTATTTAGTTTGTATCCTGTCCCGTTTATTTGACTACTAACTACAACCTAAAGGTAAATCAATGATTTCAGAAACCGTGGTTAATTTATCCCGCTGGCAGTTTGCAGCAACCTCTTTATATCATTTTCTATTTGTTCCATTGACCTTAGGCCTATCGTTTTTACTGGCCATTATGGAATCGACCTACGTTATGACCGGCAAAGAAATTTACAAGGATATGACCCAGTTCTGGGGGAAGTTATTCGGAATCAATTTTGCGCTGGGTGTGACCACCGGCTTGACAATGGAATTTCAATTCGGCATGAACTGGTCTTATTTCTCGCATTATGTCGGTGATATTTTTGGCGCACCGCTTGCCATTGAAGGTCTGATGGCGTTTTTTCTGGAGTCTACCTTTGTCGGCCTGTTTTTCTTTGGCTGGGATAAACTGGGCAAAGGCCAGCATTTGGCAGTAACCTGGCTGGTGGCTTTAGGAACCAACCTGTCCGCGTTATGGATTCTGATCGCTAACGGTTGGATGCAAAATCCGGTCGGCGCCGAGTTTAATTACGAAACCATGCGTATGGAACTTTCCAGCTTTGGCTCGCTGTTATTTAACCCGTCCGCCCAGGTTAAATTTGTTCATACCGTTGCTGCCGGTTACACCACTGCGTCTGCTTTTGTGCTGGGAATCAGCGCTTATTACATGCTGAAAGGCCGTGACGCTGCTTTTGCACAACGCTCTTATACCATTGCCGCCGGATTTGGCCTGGCCGCCATCCTGTCCGTTATTGTCTTGGGTGATGAAAGCGGCTATACCGATGGCGAAGTACAAAAAGCCAAACTCGCGGCGATTGAAGCGGAATGGCACACAGAAGAACCACCGGCCGCCTTTACCGTCATTGGTATTCCTGACCAGGAAACCATGGAAACGCATTATGCCCTAAAAATACCGTGGGTGCTGGGCTTGATTGGTACGCGCTCTATCGATGAACCGATTACCGGATTAACAGAAATTCTGGAAAAAAATCGTTTGCGGGTACGTGAAGGCATAAAAGCTTACGCTGCATTACAAACATTAAGAACCGGTAACCGGAATGCCGATACTCTCGCAGAATTTGATCGCTATAAACATGACTTGGGTTATGGGCTGTTGCTTAAACGTTATACCGATAAAATTGTTGATGCCACTGATGACCAGATAGAGTTGGCCGCAAAATCATCACTACCCCGAGTCGTGCCGTTATTCTGGACTTTTAGGATCATGGTCATTTGCGGCTTTATTATGCTGGGGATATTTGTTATGGCCGTCATCGCCAGTTCCATTCGTAAATGCCGACAGACCTGGTTATTACGTGCCAGTCTTTTGATGATGCCTTTGCCGTGGATTGCCTGTGAAATGGGCTGGTTTGTCGCCGAGTTTGGCCGACAACCCTGGACTATTGCAGAAATTTTACCGACATTTTTAAGCGCATCGTCCTTAACCGAACTGGATTTATACCTCAGTTTGGCAGGCTATATCGGTTTATATACAGTATTTTTGGTTATCGAAGTATTCTTGATGCTTAAGTTTATTAAGTTAGGGCCCAGCAGCCTACATAAAGGTCGCTATCATTTTGAAATTTCTTCAGGAGTTACCCCATGATTTTTGACTATGAAACCATGCGCTTAATCTGGTGGGCTTTATTGGGCGCGTTATTGATTGGCTTTGCCATTACCGACGGCTTTGACTTGGGCGTCGCCATCTTGCTACCCTTTTTAGGCAAAAATGATAGCGAGCGCCGCGTCATTATTAATGCCATAGGCGCTACTTGGGAAGGCAATCAGGTTTGGTTTGTAACGGCTGGCGGCGCGTTGTTTGCGGCTTGGCCGATGGCTTATTCCGTGGCATTTTCAGGATTTTATTTTGCCTTGCTGTTAACCTTGTTTGCGTTATTTTTAAGGCCGATAGGCTTTGATTACCGCAGTAAATTACCCAGTCAAAAATGGCGCAGTAATTGGGACATTGCCTTATTTGTCGGTGGCCTTGTGCCTGCGTTGATTTTTGGCGTGGCCTTTGGCAATTTATTAAAAGGGGTGCCGTTTTATTTTGACAATGATATGCGTATTTTTTATACCGGTTCATTCTGGGCATTATTAAACCCTTTCTCACTAGCGGCAGGACTGGTGAGTTTATCCATGCTCATTATGCACGGCGCGGTATTTTTACAAATCAAGACTGTGGGCGACATTAATCGGCGTTGTAAAACCGTAGTGCTTGTTTTTGCAACACTCACATTGGCCATTTTTGCGCTGGCTGGTATATGGGTAGCCACTATTGATGGTTACCATATCAGCACCGAAATACTCCCTAACGCACCATCCAACCCGCTCGCTAAAATAGTTTATAAAGAGCCTGGCTTATGGCTGGCTAATTATGCGCGTTTTCCTGTGCTATGGAGCATACCCGGATTGGCCTTTATTGCTGGCGCGGTCACCATCCAGCTATCAAAAATCGAGCGTCCCGGACTGGCCTTTATCACCAGTTCATTAACCTTGGCTTCCGTTATTTTAACCGCCGGCGTATCCCTGTTTCCTTTTCTGATACCGTCAAGTTCGTCCATGAACAGTTCTTTAACCGTGTGGGACGCCAGTTCCAGTCTTGCCACGTTAAAAATCATGTTCTGGGTAACGTTGATTTTTTTACCCATCGTTGTTGCTTATACCACTTGGGCGTTTCGTGTGTTGCGCGGCAAAATCACGCTGGAACACATTCATCAGAACGATCACACGGCTTATTAGGAGACTGTTATGTGGTATTTTACCTGGATACTTGGCTTATTACTGGCCTGCTCATTAGGCATTATGAACGTACTTAGACTGGAAGCACAGGAAACATGGGACAAAGAACATATTGCTTTAGACCCGTTAACCCGGTTAATGACCAAAGACATGATGCTGGGTCGTTTAAAGGAAAAAATTGAAAATTCCAAACGTAACGGCTTTCCTTTTTCTATTATTTTTATCAGTTTAAAAGATTTTAATGCCCAAAATAATTTAGCGGTTTATAAAATGGATGCGATATTAAGTAACGTGGTCGATTGTTTTAAAGAAAACATTAGGGTCGACGTTGATATTGCGGCAAGAATGAATGAACAGGATTTTATTATTGCCATGCCCGGAGCTCCCTTAAAAAAAGCGGAAGAAATTGCGCTACGGGTTAAAAATGCAATCGCAGAACGTGTAAAAGCACAACAAGGCCTGGTTGTTGAAGTAACCACCGGCGTTGCGGAATACTCCGCTTTATCTGAACAATTAGCCACTACCGCGCTTGAAGTGGATAAATTGATCAGCATTGCCATAGCAAAAAGTGGCTGATAATTGCAGTGTCCATGTAGTCAACACGGCATGAATTAAGGCTCACCCCGCACTCTCGCGGGGTGAGAGCTTCCAAATAAGCGCCCGATTCCAGGCTAAACTAATTGTAATTATTCAGTCCCCCTCTTTAACAAAGAGAGGTTAGGGGAGATTTTATTAGATAAATCCCCCTCAACCCCCTTTTCAAAGGGGGAGAACATAGCGAGGGGGCTTGAATACTTACAACTAATTGAAGAATTATCGATGCAAAATAAAACCGTTCTTATTCATAAAATTGGCGACATCCTGGTAGACGGCTTTCACTATCTGGCCTTATTTGGCATAGGTGCCACCATCGTCTGGTCAGCTATTCATGATTATATAGAAATGATGAAGACAGGCCATGCCAATCTCGAGGAGATACTGTTATTGTTTATCTATCTTGAATTAGGCGCGATGGTGGGTACTTATTTTAAAACACGTCGACTACCGGTACAGTTTCTAATTTATATCGCCATTACTGCGTTATCACGCCATTTAGTGATTGATGTCCAAAAAGTAGCCGATAGCTTCCATCTTTATTTACTGCTAAGCATCACCGTTGCCATTGCCCTGCTCAGTGTTGCCATATTAATCTTGTCTTACACCGCTAAAAATTACGGCTGCCCGGAAGACAATGACATTGGAGATAAAAAATAACAGGCGTTAACCGCTACACCTAAAACACCTGCTGCTGTTATCGTCAACACACCCAAATCCGCGCACGTGAATACAAAAACCACTGCAATTCTTACGCAACACCTGCCTTTAACATCGATGTTTTCCCCACCATAATATCCACAGCTTTCAACAGACGCTTAAAAACAGACTGTTGGAGATAAGGAATATTATGTTTTTTACACAAGGCCATCACTTGCGGCTGCACTTTTTGATATTGACTTAAGGGCATATCCGGCCACAAATGATGCTCGACTTGATAATTCAACCAGCCATAAAAAAAGTCATTTAAATTAGAACCTGTTGGATAATTCACTGATCCTAAAATTTGCCGCAGATAAAATTCGCCTTTGCCTTTGGCTTTTTCATCAAACATCATCACATCATCTCCGGCATGATTGGGGATCATCACCAGAAAACTGTGCATATTGGTAAAAATTTCCGCCAAAATTGAATTAATTAATACGCTGATAACAGCAAAACTTCCTAAGGGGGAAAACAGCAAAGGCAACAACACAAAGCGATAAGCCGTGTAAGGCAAAATACTATGCAGCCATAATCCTCGCCCTTGTTCGGTAAATAAACTCCATGCCCCAAGGCGGGTCATCACAGGTTCAGGCTCGCCCTGCTGTCTGGCAGAATCTAAACATAATTCCTTATGGGTTCTGGGCGTGTAATAGACAATCTTCCATATCCCCGAAAAAAGCGCCACAATGACATAACGTTGCCACATCGGCAGGTTTGATTCTCTTAGCCACTGCATATTATGTTGCGCATTATTGGGGTCGTTTTTTTCACCCAAGCTGTAATGATGCAGTTTGTCATGCTCATGATGCCAGCCGGCCGGCGTCATCCAGTCAGGCCAATCCAAAAATCGTCGCCAGCCTTGCGCAAATTTCTTGCTGGTATAATTGGCGTCTACCCCTTTAATTTTGTTGTAAGCTCTATGACTAATGGGATGCCCTACTTGTGTCCAACGGGTGAAGCTGCCTTGACTGATTAACAGCGCAGAAACAGGATTAGGGAAAATCCAGGCAGTGCCGTAGCCGCTGAGGGAACAAATTTTCCCCCAGCGTTCCATTCTTGTTAAATGCTTAAAATCTTCAATGCTGATATTGGCTAAAGCTTGTTGGTGAATTTCGCTAATGTCTTTGGCTAATTGCCCGCGATCTACCGACTGATAACTGTCTAAACTCAAAACGTGTGGCCCCTTGTAAGTGCAATGGTGGGAAGTTGAAAAACTTCGCTGGTACGAGAAATCTAAAATAATTAAAAAAATCACACAGAATAAGGCTTTAATGGTTATTTTTCAAATGATATTATCGCCGAGCTTCGCAATACTACCGTTTAGCGGAGTCATAGACATCAACTTAAGACATTTCACCACGAAGACACGAAGAACACGAAGATTTTTCTTTGGTTTTTCTTCGTACACTTCGTGTCTTCGTGGTGAATTAAATCTTAAGTTGATGTGGATGCGCACCACTGATCCCGGTTATTGCGTTATTCTTGAGCGTCTCTTTGCAAGGACAAACTAATACAGCCCTGCGCTTGTTCACTATAAAAATCTGCGCTTATCCATAAATCACCGACAGCGGCCAGCTTGTCATTCAGATAAACCAAGGGGATTGCATCTCGTTCCCACGGTGGAATACCTGCCTCCTGAAACAGTTTTTTTAGGGAATGATGACCTTTACGCTTTGGCAAGCTCATTTTTTCACCGCCACTACGAGCCTTTACAGTAATTATTTCCTTTTGCCACTGCCCGCAACTTATCCCCGTCGATGACGGCACCCAAAACAGGCGTTGATGCGTTGATATTCTGAGTGAGGTTTGCCCGGCTGACCAGATACTTTCCCTGACTATTTCAGGTGTGGCGGCTTTAAGGCAATACAACTTATCCCGATAACGCCGCACACAATAACCCTGTCCTGATAATACCGGATCAGCATCTTCCCTTGCCGAAACAACCTCAGACTGTAAGCGTTCAATAAACGCTTGCGCAGGCATTTTTAAGTTGAGCGCCTGAAACCATTCCCTGATAATCAGTGCTTGTTGGATATTGTTAACTAATTTTAACTGACTGATGCAAAGCGTCTGGTCGGCACTCGTAAAAACTCCACGGAATAATGCTTCAGCATGTTCCGAGACCACCAGCTGTGCATCGGCACAATGCCGGGCTGAACGCGCTACCGTTTTATCACAGGCGGGCCAACGCTGCTTTAATAAGGGCAATACCGCATTGCGTAGAAAATTGCGATCGTAATCGTTACTGAGATTACTGGGATCTTCGACCCAGCTTAATGCGTGTATTTTCGCATAATCATTGATGGCAGGCTTTGAAACGTTTAGCAACGGTCGCAGCATAAGACCCAGGCCAAAAGCCATGCGCTCAGGCATTGCCGATAACCCGCGCAAACCACTGCCACGAAATAGTTGCAACAAAACCGTTTCCAATTGATCATCCCGGTGTTGGGCAACCAACAGCACATCATTAGCGCCAATTAATGATTTTAATGCTTGGTAACGGGCATTCCGGGCGGCTTCTTCAGGACTTTCTCCTTGGCTTGCATTGGCATTTACCCGCAGCAGTACAAAATTAACGCCCAGGCTTTCTGCCGTTATTTTGCAATGTCCGGCCCATGTCTCTGCTTCTGCCTGTAAACCATGATGCACATAAACCGCAGTAATCTTGTCTTTAAGGTCAGTTATTGACGCGCACAAATGCAATAACACATGAGAATCTACACCGCCGCTGTAGCCTATGTAAATATGTGTCGGGTTATTACCTTGATTTAACGCTGATGTTATAGAATGTGCTGAAAGCAACTCTCTCATGTGTGTTCTTGGTGAGGCGTTGTGCGATCAATACTCAGTCCTCCCCTTTTTTTAAAGAGGCGGGACTGAATATTGATGCGGTGTGAGTTAAACAGAATACTTAATAAACCATGGAAACAAACATTATTACCTTGGCTTTTTCTTCGTAGTTTCAGGCCTTAAGTTAAGGCCTCTGGTTAGCGTAAGCCGGGCATTATTTTTTAATTAAATTTTTAATAACAGGCCATCCCTGCTTTAACCATTGCTCTTTTACAAATGAGGCTGCGGGTTTAATCTGACTTTTAAGGGTTTTAAGACCCGCCCATATCCGATCGGCAATTGATGCTTCAGGGCTATCTCGCCATTCCAAATAACGTGAACCATACCCATTAATAAATACCGGTTTAAACAGCCACATTTCCAGAATAGAGGTGACCCACATAAACATAAATGAAATACCCATACCCATACCGGCAAAAATAACCAGCCAGGCAAACATCGGGTGAATTTTAGTCAGCCACCAGGACATAATATCTGCCACAAGAAACGCATAAGGCATACCGATTGCGATACATTTATATTGCGTGGTTGTCGTTTCTGCAAAACTAAAAATAAGACCGACAAACATGAAAATAAAGCTGATACCGAACAAATGGATATGCGAAATCCGCGTTAAGGACGCAAAGGTAGCCCCGGTATCTTGGGTAGTATAGGGTTTTAATTCTTCATAACTGGTAAAGCTGGGTACTCCAGACGCTTCTTTGTTATGGCACATCACACAGCGGGTTTCGATTATTTTTTCAATGCCGTTATCTTTATAATCATATTCATCCGCACCGTTTCTGACCCACTCCATAATCTTGAAGCGCTCCTGATCGGGTGCATTGGCTTTCATGGCACCGTTAAGCTGAGTTTCAAGCACCGTGCCTGAACGGTTGCCATAATAACTGTAAACAATGTCATCAACCGACAAACCAAATTTGCCGTCCGCCATGCCATGCGTAAACAATATCTGAATTAATGCAAACAGATAGCCTATGCCTACGGTACAAAGATAACCGGTAAACAATACTTTGATAGGTGTATCGTGATCTTTTAAAGGTGTGAATTTTGGAGTCATAATTTCGTATAATTTATGGGTACGCTGGACACATCATTAATCCATGGGTTTAAATGAAGTACCGGCAGAACCCATAATGATGAGTCCTAAAACTGGCACTGGATAATATTATAACCTGCCTTGACTTAAGTTCTTATTGTTACTATTGATAAGTTACACTTGGCGTTGGTTTCCGGTATTTCAATAAGATAGTCCTTTCTTTTAATGCAAAAGCAATTATCGCACCACTAATAAGACGGCTTGCTCAAGATAACAACTGAACCCTGTCGTTTCCTCGAAAGTTTGTACCCATTGACTGAATAAACCGCTTAAATCATAAGGCAAAAAAATACTTATCTTATTGAAATAGTTGATTTTTACCGTTAGTTATTTTAGCAAGCTAAAGCGGCAGCCAATTTATTCAAAATAGTTCGTATCAATTGATTATTAATTTCAAGCCCGTATTTAACGATTAAACAGGGTCTATTATGGTGCAATATTAGATCGATGCACAAAATTGATGATAACTATTCAGTCCCCCTCTTTGAAAAAGAGGGGTTAGGGGAGATTTTATTAGA
>JBAXTQ010000046.1:0-19722 GCA_037130115.1 Methylococcaceae bacterium | reverse complement strand
GACGATGCAGTGGATTGCTTTTTAGATGTTTTTTATTTCATGCGTCGGGGCTGTGACCTACGCTGCTGAGGGCACTTAGCTTGATGCGTATGGGTTGCAGCCCGACCGGCATTGATAAGCCGTTACCGATTACAAGCCCAACACCGCTTTTTGTACGCCGGTCCATTCGCCATGCGCTTCGCTTTTGTCCCACCAACGGAGCCGGTACTCACGGGTTTCATGGGTATTGCCGGGCGCGAGTGGACGCACATCCAGATAAGGCTTAAGCGTATCAATAGCTAAAAAAGCCCACTCACCGCCGTTGATTCGGCTTTCTATCCAGATACCATCGTGGCCGTATTTATTAAAATCGATGCGCACTTGGGTTACATCAAGCCCCATTTCTACGGTAAGCCCGAACTCTGGAACTAAATGTTCAACATTATCTTGTATAGCAATAACACCCAGGTCTTTACCGATAGCCTCATTATAATTAAGGCTGGCCTTAATACGGGCAATCTGGCTGAAAAGACGTTTTTGGATACCGGGAGCAGGGGCAGGGGGAGGATTGGGAAAAACAGTCGGCTTGGGATACTCCGTTGTGCCGCTGCCATTACCTCCTATCATCAGCTGTTTATACGCAGTCGCTTCCTTGGCATCCCGCTGGGTAGCGGGATGCCACTCTTGTAAAAGCCAGAGGTAATAGAGTATGTCGGCCTGAGTCAGGGTGATCTCCTCGGCACTAATGCCGCACAGGGGCCCGTTAACAGGAAGCTTTAAAGAGTAATGGGTAAGCCAGACAAGTTGCCCGGCCTCAGTTGTAGGGAAAAAACTATTAACGATCATAATAACAGGCAGACTCCAGCCGGATAATTAAATGAAGTTTTCAGGGATTAGGAAGAGGTTGGCAGAGCGGGCGGCGTTGCCGGGAGTGCCTGGCCTTTTTCGCTAGCGGCTAAGTTAATCCTTTTAAGAGCTAGCTGTCAAGCAAATTATTATAGCGTGTACACTAACGATTATTACCCGCTTCTTATGGTTATCAGGGAGCGCCTAAAAATAGGCAGGGTTACCACAAATAGTGCCAACCCACCCACACGATAAGTTTACAACCGCCAGAAAACTTGTTGGCCGCTTACTAAAACTTATTGCCGGCTTGGTGCTATTAATTGGGCGCTTACAAAAATAGTTAAGGCGACTCCTAATTATTTTTGTAGTGTCCTTGCAGAATTTATTGGGCGTGACGGGGTTGTAAACCCGGTCACGCCGAAGAACACCGACATCATTACCTAAAAACAACCGCCTTTGGGAAACCGTACTCGTTCCCAAGCTCCGGCTTGGTAATGCAGACTTGGAAGCTCCAGCTTCCAGTCTTGCGAAGCTGGAGCTTCGGCTTCGCGGTTCCCAAGCTGGAGCTTGGGAACCAGAATAACGCTAACCGTTTTTACTTTTCTTCGTGTCATTCGTGTCTTCATGGTGAATGCTTTATGTCGTACTTGTTCCCAAGCTCCGACTTGGGAACCAGAAGAAATCACACGGATACTATCCCTCAAAGGAATGGTATTCGTTAGTATCGAAATTATTTATCTGAAAATCTATATTATCTCGCTTGTTGACAAGCAGTAGCCCTTAAGACTACATTAATATTTATAAAATTATTTATCTGGCACTTAAGCACATGACCACCATTACTTTCGACACACAAGAATTAGTTAACGAACTTGAAACAAGTGGATTTACGCGCAAACAATCAGAAACGGTAGTAGCAGTGCTGAAAAAATCACAAGGGGAATTGGCTACCAAAGACGATTTACACCGTGAAATAGAAAGTTTAAGGAACGCCACCAAAACAGATTTACTTGAGCTCAAAGTAGATCTGGTCAAATGGGTGGGTGCCTTAATGCTGGCGCAGGTTGCAGTGATTGCTGCTCTGGTTAAACTACTCTAAGCACAGCTCATAAATCACCAAACTTTAAAAAACAGCTCAGTTCGGTACTTTGTCCCTTTGGAATCCGCTTACAATCTGATCGCCTCGCTCCAGGTGAAAGCTAACCATGGATGGCAATTACAAAGTATACGATTGATTAATTTATAGACACAGAGATTTGTCGGGTTACGCTGTCGCGTAACCTACGCGACTAACGTTGCAAATTACGACGTGCAATAAGGGTAGAAGATTTTCTACCCCTACAACCTATCGTTACTCTTTCTGAGTTCACCGTGATTGTTCATAGTCAAAAGTGTCCAGCCTTAGTGGGTAGCCGTAAAAACCTGAGTGACTGGGTTTGCAAACCCCGTCACGCCGAAGAACACCGACATCATTACCTAAAAACAATCGCCTTTGGGAAACCGTACTCGTTCCCAAGCTTCGGCTTCTCGGTTCCCAAGCTGGAGCTTGGGATCCAGAATAATGCTAACCGTTTTTACTTTTCTTCGTGTCCTTCGTGTCTTCGTGGTGAATGCTTTATGTTTTTTATTTCGTAGGGGCGGGCTTTACGCCTGCCCTTTAAGGCCTCGGTGTGATCAGGGCAACCGCAAGGGTTTGCCCCTACAGAACCCCTAAAAGCAATCGTGCTGCCACTTTTTAGTCATAATTTATTTTCAGGCAAATTTCAGCGTCATTTTGTGTTATCCTAGTCGGCTAAATTTTATTCTATAATTTCTCATATCACTTTATGCGAACTCGCGTTAAAATTTGCGGCTTTACCCGCATTGAAGAGGCTGTTTATGCGGCTCACCAAGGCGTAGATGCCATTGGTTTGGTGTTTTATCCACCCAGCCCGAGACATGTCGAGATTGAGCAGGCCATCAGGATTGTTGATGCCCTGCCCGCTTTTACCTCGGTAGTGGCTTTGTTTGTTGACGAGCAGGAAGCTCGGATACGCGAAATTTTGGCACGCGTGCCCATTGACTGTCTTCAGTTTCATGGTGATGAACCGGCTGAGGCTTGCAGAATTTATGATAAACGGTACATTAAAGCGATCAGTATGCGGGAAGGTATTGATATTGCGGCTTTGGCACACCACTATCATGATGCGGCGGGGTTATTGCTGGATGCTTTCCATCCTGATGCCAAAGGCGGAACCGGCAGTCAATTTGACTGGGCAATGATTCCCAAATCATGTGCTTTGCCCGTCATACTGGCCGGTGGTTTGGATGAAACCAACGCAAAACAGGCAGTACAGGCCGTAAGACCTTACGCATTGGATGTAAGTAGCGGTGTAGAAGCTGCAAAAGGTATTAAAGACTCGCTTAAAATAGCGGCATTTATAAAACAAGTTAATGAGGCTGATAGAATAACAACATGACCCAAAAATATAATATGCCCGATGAGCGGGGACACTTTGGCCCTTACGGTGGAATTTTTGTTGCTGAAACATTAATCCCTCCCATTCAGGAATTAAATGCTGCCTATCAGCATTACTTGACCGACCCTGAGTTTATAGCGGAACTGGATGCTGATTTAAAATATTATGTCGGCAGACCGTCGCCTTTATACCATGCTGAACGCTGGAGTCGTGAACTGGGCGGCGCACAAATTTATTTAAAACGTGAAGACCTTAATCATACCGGTTCTCATAAAATCAATAATACCGTGGGGCAGGCCTTATTGGCCAAACGCATGGGTAAAACCCGAATTATCGCGGAAACCGGTGCCGGTCAACACGGCGTTGCTACCGCTACCATTGCCGCCAGACTGGGTCTGGAATGCGTGGTTTATATGGGTTCAGTTGACGTGGCCAGGCAGTCTTTAAACGTATATCGGATGAAATTGCTGGGGGCAACCGTAGTAGCGGTTGAGTCGGGTTCTAAAACGCTAAAGGATGCTTTAAACGAAGCACTTAGAGATTGGGTCACCAATGTTGATAATACTTTTTATATTATCGGTACGGTTGCCGGCCCACATCCTTATCCGGCGATGGTGCGGGATTTTCAGGCGATTATTGGCCGTGAAGCCAAAGAGCAATGTCTTGAAGCAACCGGACGTTTGCCCGATGCGCTGGTGGCTTGTGTAGGAGGCGGTTCAAATGCCATCGGTTTGTTTTATCCTTTTCTTGAAGATAAATCCGTAAAAATGTACGGCGTTGAAGCCGCCGGTGACGGTGTGGAAACGGGACGGCATTCTGCGCCGTTATGTGCGGGTCGCCCCGGTGTATTACATGGTAATCGCACCTATTTAATGGCGGATGATGACGGTGAAATTGTCGAAACCCATTCTATTTCAGCCGGTCTCGATTATCCCGGTGTTGGCCCTGAACATGCCTGGTTAAAAGATACCGGCAGAGCCACTTACGTCAATATAACCGATACCGAAGCGCTGGAAGGCTTTTATGCGTTAACACGCATGGAAGGCATTATTCCTGCACTGGAGTCCAGCCATGCGATGGCTTACACGATGAAACTTGCACCGACTATGCGTAAAGACGAAACCATCATTATTAACCTGTCCGGTCGTGGCGATAAAGATATGCAGACGATGGCCAAACGTGAAGGAATAGAACTATGAGTCGCTTGGCTGCCAGATTTGAAGAACTTGCCAAAACAGGTCGCAAGGCATTAATTCCGTTTATTACAGCGGGCGATCCACATCCCGAATTTACCGTGCCGCTGATGCATGCCATGGTAAAAGCCGGCGTTGATGTGATTGAGCTGGGCGTACCTTTTTCTGATCCGATGGCCGATGGCCCTGTTATTCAGCGTGCCAGCGAACGTGCGTTGGCTCATAAAATGAGCTTGAGACGCACCCTGGAAATTGCGGCTGAATTTAGAAAAACCGATCAGGAAACGCCGGTGGTGCTAATGGGTTATTTAAACCCGATTGAAGCAATGGGTTACGAGAATTTTGCCAATGCAGCACAACATGCCGACATTGACGGCGTATTAACCGTTGATTTACCCCCGGAAGAAGGCGTTGAGTGTGGTGCCTTGTTAAAGGCACGCGGTGTTGATCCTATTTTTCTGTTGGCTCCCAACAGCACCGATGAACGTGTTAAAAAAATGGATGCGGCGGGTAGTGGTTATATTTATTATGTGTCTCTTAAAGGCGTCACAGGTGCCGGCCATTTGAATATTGCCGATGTTGAAAATAAACTGCAACAAATCAAAGCCATTACAAAACTACCGATTGCGATTGGTTTTGGTGTAAAAGATGCGCAAACAGCAAAAACTATTGCTACTATAGGCGATGGCGTGGTTATCGGTAGCGCCCTGATTAGTAAAATTGAAGCCAACCTGGATAACCCGCAACAGGCCGGCAATGACATTATTGAATTATTGGTATCCATACGCCAAGCGCTGGATAGTTAAGGTGCGTCATGATAAAGCACGATGGAGCATGTAAATGAGTTGGTTTGAAAAGTTACTCCCCAAAACAATCAGAACCGAAGGGTCGAGTAAAAAAGGCACGGTGCCTGAAGGATTGTGGACTAAATGTCCTGGCTGTAATGCGATTCTTTATAATACCGAACTGGAAAGAAATCTCAGCGTTTGTCCAAAATGCGAGCATCACATGCGCATTTCGGCCAGAACACGCTTGAATATGTTTCTGGACGAAGAAGGACGCGAAGAAATAGGCAGGCATATCAAGCCTGTCGATCCGTTAAAATTTAGAGACACCAAGAAATATAAAGACCGGATTACCCAGGCTCAAAAACAAACCAAAGAACATGATGCCTTGGTCGTGATGAAAGGTCAGCTTAACGGTAACGATATTGTTGCTGCTGCCTTTGACTTTAAATTTATGGGCGGATCGATGGGCTCGGTCGTCGGAGAACGCTTTGTTCGGGGCGTCAACAAGAGCGTTGAGCTAGGCATACCGTTTATTGTCTTTACGTCCAGCGGTGGTGCCAGAATGCAGGAATCGCTGTTTTCACTGTTTCAAATGGCAAAAACCAGCGCGGTGTTAACCAAATTGTCCGAGGCCGGAATCCCGTATATCTCTTTTATGACGGATCCGACGATGGGCGGTGTATCAGCCAGTTTAGCGATGCTGGGCGATATTAATGTGGCTGAACCCAATGCCTTGATTGGTTTTGCAGGCCCCCGGGTTATCGAGCAAACAGTTCGTGAAAAATTGCCGGAAGGCTTTCAGCGCAGCGAGTTTTTACAGGAGCATGGCGCCATTGACATGATTATTGACCGGCGTGAAATGCGCACTAAAATTTTCAGCATTTTGGCGCTATTGATGGCGGGCCGAGGAAAAGCATCGGTATCGGTTGTACCGGCTTCAATAACCGTTGCAGTTGAAGAAGTTGTCGTGCCCCCTTCTGTTCAGGAATAATCGGCTCCCGAAATACACCAGGGTATACCAGTGCTTTTCTGCTTGAGCAATAAGGAAACATCCAATGTCGTTAAGTTAAGCAGTCAACTGGAGTAAAACCGCTTTAGCTGTTTTTACAGGCAATAGCTGAAGCGATTGCACTCCAGTTTTTTAATACACAGAAACCATCAGTCCTCTCCTCCTGGAAAAGCCCGCTCCAAGCCGTGCAGAAGGGACTGAAGAGAAAGCAGGGATGCAAAAAAGTAGAGCCATGCAAAAGCAGCGTAGCGGTGTCGGTGTGCCGAGGAGAGTAAAATTAATTGTTTAAATCCCCATCAACCTTATTTTTCAAAGGCAAAAGGATTGCACTTGTGTAAATACCTGCGCCCCAAACACTCTGATAATGATGCGTTTTGATTCACTAAAGGGCTGGCTGGATTGGCAGGAAAGCTTGCACCCCTTGGCAATAGACTTGGGATTGGAACGGGCGGCTCACGTTTTTCATGCACTTAATCCTGACTGCCTCAAGCCGCTGACCATTACTGTTGCCGGAACCAACGGAAAAGGCTCCTGTATTGCTTATCTTGAGACTATTTACAAAGCACAGGGCTACCACGTAGGCGCTTATTCTTCTCCACATATTTTAAAATATAACGAAAGAATTAAAATAGACGGTAAACCGGTATCTGATAAACTGATTTGTGCAGCCTTTGCAAGAATAGAAGCCGTCCGGGGCAATACATCATTAAGCTATTTTGAATTTGGTACACTGGCTGCTCTTGATATATTCTGGCGCTCGGGTTTGGATATTCAATTGCTTGAAGTCGGCTTGGGCGGTCGTCTTGATGCCGTTAATATCATTGATCCCGATGTCTCGTTGATTTCCAGCATCGGCATTGATCATGTGGATTGGCTGGGCGCTACCCGCGAAGCGATAGGCCGGGAAAAGGCCGGTATATTCCGGACAAATACACCGGCTATTGTGGGTGACTGCAATCCTCCTGACTCATTGTTGCAAAGTGCCCTTGATAAAGACGCGCAACTCTATTGCATTAACAGGGATTTTTCTTATGCCAAGCAGGCAACTACCTGGGATTGGTTTGCAAATGGCCGACATATTGATCAATTACCGGAACCGGGTTTAAAAGGCGAACATCAATATCGTAACGCCTCAGCGGCTATTTTAGCGGTCGATCTGTTGTCAAAAAACCTCCCGGTGAGTGATGAGGCCATTAGGGCCGGAATAAAAAACAGCCATTTACTCGGTCGCTTTCAATTGATTAATGATAAAATCCCCGTGCTGTTGGATGTGGGACATAATCCGGAGGCCGTCAAGACATTAGTTGATTATCTAACGACGACTTTCCCTGGAAAAAGAATACACGCGATTTTTTCAATGATGAAAGACAAGGACATAGCGGGTGTACTGGAGATTATGAATCCGGTCGTCTACGACTGGTTTTTTGCCCCCTTGGCCAACCCAAGAACAGTGACAGAACCGGTTATGCGGGAAATTTTTTCACAAAGTTCAGTGTTACGGGCAAACTTTGGTTTTAGCGGTTTTGCGCAAGCTTATAACGCGGCAAAAAACCAGGCACTAGACGATGATTTACTACTGGTTTTTGGATCGTTTTTTTTAGTATCTGATTGTTTAAATGAGTTTGAGAAAAGGTGAGTTGACAAAATGAATCAAGAATTAAAACAACGGTTGATTGGCGCTGTCGTGGTGACGGCTCTGGCTGCTATTTTTATTCCCATGCTGTTTGATGACCCTGTTGATAATAGTGGTCAATCAATCAGTGAACTGGTTATTCCAGCGACACCGATTAACACAGGCGAAGAATCTGCCAATAAATTACCGACCAGTGCCAATCAGGTTTTAAATGCGCCTGATTCGGGTTCTGAAAAGGTAGTCAACACAGAAGAAGAAGCCGAGCTATCAGCAGATAATCAGCTTTCCCAAGACGCCTCTTCAAATGATGAACCCGAAGCCGATATGGCAGAAGGCGATGAACCCGAGATTGATGTACCAATCAATGATGACTCATCAACGGCTTTGGATAGCGGTGTTACAGACAAAACCAAGAAATCGGTAAAAACCCAAAAAGCCCTTTCCGGAACTGAAGCCGCTCAGGAGTCGCCATTGGAGGCGGAGTCGGATATCGGCATTGAGACACCTAAAAAATCAGTGAAAAAAACGGAAGCATCCGGGACTAAACCTGCCGAAAAAGTAAACGCTTTAATGACGCCGATGGATAATACCACCGATAAAGCCATTGTTAAGCCCGTAACAAAATCTGAACTGGGTCGCTGGACGCTTCAGGCCGGTACTTTTAGTAAAAAAGAAAATGCCGTAATACTGGTGGAAAAGTTGCGTAAACAAGGTCTGCCTGTGACCATGGAGGCGACTAAAGGCGCAGGTAACACAACCCTTTATCGCGTTAAAGTGGGGCCTACGCTTGATAAGAAACGTGCGTTGGAAATGAAGGCAAAAATGGATAGTCAAAAAATACAATCGCTCTTGGTTGCCGACTAATACATTATTTTAAATATTGAATTTTTAATCTAAAAAATGATTTGGATAGACTATATCATTATCGGATTGGTATTTATTGGCTTGATAACAGGCTTCCTGAAGGGCTTTAGCCTGGAATTTTTTTCATTCGTATGTTGGCTGCTTGCAATCGGAATTGGTTTAAATTTTAGCAGGGAATTTTCTGTTTTCCTGGAATCCCTTATACCCCATCCTTTACTTAAAACCCTGGCGGCTTTTTTATCGTTGCTTTTAATCACCCTGTTGGTGGGTCGCTTAATCCAGGGACTGTTGGGTGCAGCCATAAAAAAACCCACATTAACAGTTGTAGATCGCTTGGGAGGCATGGTTTTTGGTGTTTTACGCGGCACGATTGTTGTTGTGGTATTAGTCATGCTGGCAGGGCTAACCGCCTTGCCAAATGATGTTTGGTGGAAAGAATCAAAATTGCTGCCATCTTTTCAAACCTGCGCGATATGGTCACTAGACCATATCCCGTCAGCATTGGCTGAATATATTCATTATCGTTAACAACTTTTAGATTCAAGAAAAAATTATGTGTGGTATTACTGCTATCGTTTCACATCAAGCTGTCAATCAGGAACTCTATGATGCACTGACCGTCTTGCAACACCGTGGCCAAGATGCTGCCGGCATAGTCACCTGTGAGCGTGGGCGCTTGCATTTGCGTAAAGATAACGGCTTAACGCGGGATGTGTTTAACAACGCCCAGATGTTAAAGCTAAAAGGCAATATGGGCATTGCCCACGTTCGCTACCCAACGGCGGGTTGCACCAGTTCTGCCGAGGCGCAACCGTTTTATGTCAACTCGCCTTTTGGATTGACGCTGGCTCATAACGGTAATTTAACCAATACCGAGGAGTTGAAAAAAGCCCTGTTCGTAGAGGATCAACGTCATATTAATACCGATTCCGATTCTGAAGTTCTGTTAAATGTTTTTGCTCATGAGCTACAAAGCCTGGGCAAACTGGATTTAAGTGTCGATGATATTTTTCAGGCCGTCCGAGGCGTTCATCGCCGCTGCCGTGGCGCTTATGCGGTGGTTATTATGATCGCAGGGGTTGGTATTTTGGGTTTTAGAGATCCCCACGGCATCAGACCGGTGGTTTTTGGTAAAAGAGACACTGAGCTGGGTCCTGATTTTATGATTGCCTCAGAAAGTGTTGCGCTGGATGTACTGGGCTTTGAGCTTATTAGGGACATAGAGCCCGGTGAGGCCATTTTTATTGAAGAGTCAGGCATCTTACATACCCAGCAATGCTCTGAAATTGTTGATCATTGTCCCTGTATTTTTGAGTATGTTTATTTTGCCCGCCCGGATTCAATTATTGACGACATTTCGGTCTACAAAGCGCGTCTGCGCATGGGTGATAAACTGGCTGCAAAAGTCATTAGAGAATGGCCTGATTATGATATCGATGTCGTTATCCCGATACCGGATACCAGTAGAACTGCTGCACTGCAAATGGCCAACAAGCTGGGCGTTAAATACAGCGAAGGCTTTATGAAGAACCGTTATATCGGTCGAACCTTTATCATGCCCGGCCAGAAAATGCGCGAAAAATCGGTCAGACAAAAGCTCAATGCCATTGGTCTTGAATTTGGCGGCAAAAATGTTTTGCTGGTTGATGATTCAGTGGTGAGAGGAACGACTTCTGCACAAATTATCCAGATGGCACGGGATGCGGGTGCCAAAAAAGTATACTTTGCTTCTGCGGCGCCACCGGTTCGTTATCCCAATGTTTACGGCATTGACATGCCGGCTGCCAATGAACTGATCGCCCATGATCGTACCGAGGATGAGGTCTGTGAGGCCATTGGCGCTGATCGCTTAATTTATCAGGATCTGAGTGATTTAATTGAAGCAGTTCGCAAAGGTAACCCCAGTATTAAACATTTTGATACGTCATGCTTTAGTAAAGAATACATTACCGGCGATATTGATGATGCCTATCTGGAGCGTACCGAGTCGTTACGTAACGACAATGCCCAAGCCGAACGCAACTCCGAAAAATCCATTATTGAAATGTTATGACAGGTACAAGGTTCAAGGCGAAAGAAGAAAGGTGAAAAACCTGATATTTAACGTAATCGCTGCTTGCCTTTAGTATTTACCCTTGAACCTTTTACCCTGAACCTTGAATCTATTTATCTATGAACGACATTAACTGGAACGACTACTCTCTCGAAACTCAGGCAATCAGAGCGGGGCATAAGCGCACTCATGAAGACGAGCACAGTATCCCGATTTTTGCGACCTCCAGTTATGTGTTTAAAAGTGCTGAAGAAGCGGCTTTGCGCTTTACCGGAAAAAAACCGGGCAATATCTATTCCCGGTTTACCAATCCAACCGTCAATGCCTTTCAAGAAAGATTGGCACTGATGGAAAAGGGTGAACGTTGCCTGGCTTTTGCATCGGGCATGGCTGCGATTATGGCAGTGGGTATGGGTCTGCTTAAATCAGGCGATCATGTGGTGTGTTCTCGTGGTGTGTTTGGCAATACAGTCTTGGTATTTCAAAATTATTTTGCAAAGTTTGGTGTCGAAACTGATTTTGTTGATTTAATTGACACTGCTGCCTGGGAATCGGCTATCAAACCCAACACCCGATTTTTATTTCTGGAGACACCCTCCAATCCATTGATTGAAATTGCTGATATTTCTGCACTCGCCGATATTGCCCATGCGCATAATTGCTTGCTGATTGTTGATAATTGCTTTTGTACCCCCATTCTGCAAAAGCCTTTTGAATTAGGTGCGGATATTGTTATTCATTCCGCAACCAAGTATTTAGATGGACAGGGGCGTTGCGTAGGGGGTGCAGTTATCGCCAGTGATGAAATTATTGAAACAGCGATTTATCCTTACCTGCGTACTGGCGGTGCAACCATGAGTCCGTTTAGTGCCTGGGTATTTTTGTCCGGATTGGAAACATTGGCCATCCGCATGAAAGCCCATTGCGATAATGCCTTTGAGTTGGCCAAGTGGCTGGAACAACAACCCGGCATCGCCAAAGTCCACTATCCCGGTTTGCAATCGCACGCACAACATGAATTGGCAAAACGCCAACAAAGCCAATTTGGCGGAATTGTTAGTTTTGAATTAAACGGCGGCAAAGAACAAGCCTGGAAATTAATTGATGCGACAGAAATGATATCAATTACCGCCAATCTGGGTGATGTTAAATCCACCATAACCCATCCTGCGACCACCACACACGGCCGCTTGTCACCTGAAGCCAGAGCGGCCGCCGGTATTAAAGACGGCTTGGTTAGGGTTTCCGTGGGACTGGAACACATTAACGACATTAAAAATGACCTGCTAAAGGGGTTATCGTTATAGGTCTGGGGTAGAGCGACTATTCTTTAAAAAAATAGAACACGGATTTGACTGATAGACACGGATAAGGACAATATCTTAACGGTGAGCCATAACGCAGAAAATACCCCCCAGAATACGCCTAGTTCCCACGCTCCAGCGTTGCGTGACGCGGGAGCGTCACTGTCGGCATCTGAGGCAATGATATTTTCGTTAGTCGCGACGTGGGCGTCGCTCCCACGTCGCGACTATAGCTCGTGCGAATAAGTCGGGTATTTTTTAAACCAAATAAAATCCGTTGAAATCCGTCAACTCCGTGTCATCCGTGTTCTATGCGCGAACTCCGCATCTTCCCGGTCGTTACAATTTTTTTAACTCTTTAATTTTAATCTTTATTGACTAATGCCCCCGACTCCCGTTGACGTTCTTTGTGTAGGTCATGCCTCTTATGATTTAATTTTTTCGGTTGACCATCATCCCGGCGAAGATGAAAAGATTTCCGCCCTAGGCTTTGTCAGTTGTGGCGGCGGCCCTGCGGCCAATGCGGCCGTAACCATTGCCAAACTTGGCTTTAAAGCGGCTTTCGCCGGTTATCTTGGGCAGGATATTTACGGCGAAAAACATTATCAGGAACTGCGTCAATACGGTATTAACACTCACCTCATTATTCGCGGCGACTCCCCTACCCCGCTCTCTACGGTTTTAGTCAAACCGAACGGCAAACGGGCCTTGGTCAATTACAAAGGTGAAACCAGGCCATTGCCATCGGAAGCCGTTGATTTTTCGTCTGTCACGCCCAAAGTTGTTTTGTTCGATGGTCACGAACCACAGCTGTCCACATCCTTGCTGAAGCGCACACAAAGCGAAAAAATCCCCACTGTTCTGGATGCAGGTTCCGTACACGAAGGAACGCTAGCCTTGATGAATGGTATGGATTATCTGGTTTGCTCGGAAAAATTCGCCCTGCAATTTGCAAGCGATGAACAGGCGGCTTTAAGGCGTTTAGCTGAAGTATCGCCAACCGTTGTCATTACCTTGGGCGAAAAAGGTCTGATTTGGCAACGCGGACAAGAGCGCGGTGTATTGCCTGCCTTTACTGTCAATGCCATTGACACCACTGGCGCAGGCGATGCATTTCATGGCGCATTTGCAGCTGCCGTTGCCTTAAAAATGAACTGGCTTGATGTGTTGCTCTACGCCAGCGCCGCCGGCGCATTGTGCTGCACAACAATGGGCGCACGCTCCGGACTGCCCTCAAAAGAAGCCCATCAAGCATTGTTCCTCACGCCAAAATAAGGAAAATGCAGGACATTAATCAACCGGCTTAATAAGCTCGCCACCAATGCCGTTAAGTTAAGCGCAAGTTGTTTAAAAAACGGGAGTGCAATCGCTTCAGCTATTGCCTGTAAAAACAGCTAAAGCAGTTTTACTCCAGTTGACTTCTTAACTTAACAGCATTGAGTTCGCACCGCTTTGCGTAATCACAAACCTGGACGTCAAAATTGCATAGCGAATAATGCGTCTACCCAGCTAAATATTTAGCCTTCCTATTATTACCGGCAGGTTACTTTATAGGTGCCTATTGATCATCAATAGACTAAACACCCACTATTTTGGTATAGTTATACTGTTTAAAAAACTTCGACCCACCCGTTTTAATATTTTTAACCCAATCACTCTGGAGATACTCAATGCCAATTAAAGTCGCAATCAATGGTTATGGTCGTATTGGACGTAATATCGTCCGTGCATTATATGAATCAGGCCGTACCAATGAAATTCAAATAGTTGCAATCAATGACTTATGTGACAGCAACACCAATGCTCACCTGACACAATATGACTCTGTGCATGGAAAATTTCCTTTTGAAGTCACTGTCGATGGCGACTTCATTGTTATCAATGGCGATAAAATCCGGGTTTTCTCTGAAAGAGATCCGTCAAAACTACCGTGGGCTGAACTGGGTGTTGACGTTGTTCATGAATGTACCGGTTTTTTCACCAGCAAAGCTAAAGCATCAGCACACATTACTGCCGGCGCAAAAAAAGTTATTATTTCAGCGCCCGGCGGTGATGATGTTGACGGCACCATCGTATTTGGCGTAAACCACGACACCTTGAAAGCGTCTGATACCGTTATTTCCAACGCTTCATGCACAACCAACTGTCTGGCACCGATCGTAAAGCCTTTAAACGACGCTATCGGCATTGAAAGCGGTTTAATGACCACCATCCATTCATACACCAATGATCAGGTTCTGACTGACGTGTATCACCCCGATTTACGACGTGCCCGTTCAGCGACTCAATCCATGATTCCTACCAAAACCGGTGCAGCAGCCGCTGTTGGTTTGGTATTGCCTGAATTGGCCGGAAAACTGGATGGTTTTGCCATGCGTGTACCGACTATCAATGTCTCTGTTGTTGATTTAACTTTCCATGCTGCCAGAGATACCAGTGTAGCAGAAATTAACGAAATTTTAACAGCTGCCTCTAATGGCGCGTTAAAAGGTATTCTTGATATCAATGAAAGACCGTTGGTTTCCATTGACTTTAATCATAACCCTGCCTCTTCTATTTACGAAGCACCGCTGACTAAAGTATTGGGCGGTCGTTTGGTAAAAGTCTTGTCCTGGTATGATAACGAATGGGGTTTCTCAAATCGTATGCTGGATACCACAATCGCTTTTGTAAACGCCAAATAACGGATTTAATTAATGTTAAGAAGAACCAAAATTTTAGCCACACTCGGCCCTGCAACTGATAAGCCCGGCGTACTTGAAGGCTTATTCAAGGCGGGTATTGACGTTGTCCGGATGAACTTTTCTCATGGTTCTGCTCAAGATCACCTCGACAGAGCTGATGCAGTTCGTGCACTTAGCAAGAAAACCGGCAGGCGCGTAGGTATTCTTGCTGATTTACAAGGCCCTAAAATCCGTATCGCCCGCTTTAAAGATACCAAGGTCATTTTAAATGAAGGTCAGGATTTTGCACTAGACATTAACTTTGACCCGACTCAAGGCGATAATACCCAGGTTGGTATCACTTACGAACCGTTGGCACTGGAAGTCAGACCGGGAAGCCGTCTGTTACTGGATGACGGTCGTATTGTGTTGGATGTTGTCAATGTGGTTGATATGCGTGTTAACTGTACTGTTATTGTCGGTGGTGCGCTATCCAACAATAAAGGGATTAACCTGATGGGTGGCGGTCTTTCTGCTGCGGCCTTAACTGAAAAAGACAAAGAAGATATCAAGACTATCGCCCTGATGAAGTGCGATTATGTGGCCGTATCTTTTCCACGTTGCGCTGAAGATCTTAATGAAGCGCGTCGTTTACTGGTTGCTGAAGGTTGTTATGCCGGTATTGTTTCTAAAGTTGAACGTGCAGAAGCGATAGTTCCTGATGTTATGGACGAAATCATTCTGGCATCTGATGCCGTGATGGTGGCGCGTGGCGATCTGGGCGTTGAAATTGGCGATGCCAACCTGCCTGCTGTACAAAAATTACTGATTAAACGTACGCGTGAACTCAATCGTGTTGCCATTACCGCAACCCAAATGATGGAGTCCATGATCGAAAACCCAATCCCTACCCGGGCTGAAGTGTTCGATGTTGCCAACGCCGTTTATGACGGGACTGATGCCATTATGTTGTCAGCGGAAACAGCCTCCGGAAATTATCCGGTAAAAGCGGTTGAAGCGATGCATCGGATTTGTATAGAAGCAGAAAAGCAACGCAGTGTTCGTGAATCTGATCACCGTATCAATGTTAAACACTTTGAGCGTGATGATGAAGCCATTGCCATGTCAGCCATGTATATGGCCAACCATGCCGATATCAAAGGCATTGTAGCGTTAACAGAGTCTGGCTCAACACCGCTGTGGATGTCCAGAATCAGTTCCGGAATGCCTATTTTTGCATTTAGCAACCAAGAAAAAACACTGGGTAAAGTGACCCTTTATCGGGGTGTTTTTCCTATGTATTTTGAGCTTCAAGGCAATAATGATCATGCTGAAGTTAATCGCAGCATTGTTAAAGAGCTTAGAAAATGGCACAAAGCAAAAGACGGTGATAAATTCATTATCACTAAAGGTGATTTGACCGGTATAGAAGGCGGCACCAATGCGTTAAAAGTGATTGTCATTGGTCAAGGCTTAACGCCTTAATTTGGGTTGATTCATAATTATTCACCTCCCCCTTTGAAAAAGGGGGATTGAGGGGGATTTATCTAATAAAATCTCCCCTAACCCCTCTTTTTCAAAGAGGGGGACTGAGTAATTACGTTGATTCTGTACCCGGATTATAAGCCGGGTGCAGAATCACTCATGCTGTTGACGGTTAACACCATCTCAATAGTTGTCGGGTTAATTAAAACCTAACCCGACACCTTTATCTTATATCGACTGACACCATCCCAACCCAGTTTTTAGCCTTACAAAACATCCAAATTGGCATAAGCCAACATTAGCCATTTAACGCCTACTTGTTTAAAGTTAATCTGCACTCTTTCCTGTGCGCCAGACCCTTCCAATTGCAACACCACACCTTCACCAAATTTGGCATGACTGACACCTTGACCAATCTTATAGCTTCCTGCGGTCTGTAGCGATACAGCTTTTGGCTTTACTGCGGTAACCGGACGACTGATGGTGGCACGCATCCTCACTTCCTGAATAAACTCGGCAGGAATCTCGCGCAAAAATCGGGACGGCCTGGGATAACTTTCACGTCCATATAAGCGTCTGGATTCCGCATAAGTCAGATACAGTTGCTGCATGGCCCGGGTCATACCCACATAACAAAGCCTGCGCTCTTCTTCCAATCGAGCCACATCATCAACAGATTGTTGTGACGGAAATAAACCCTCTTCCATACCTACCAGAAAAACCAGTTTAAACTCCAGGCCTTTCGCTGAATGGATAGTCATAAGTTGCACACAATCCTCAAAATCATCTGCCTGACTATCGCCCGACTCCAAGGCCGCATGAGCCAGGAACATATCCAGCTCTCCCAGATTTTCTTCATTGTCCTGATCAAAATCAAAAAGCCGTGCCGCGTTGACTAATTCTTCAAGGTTTTCTATTTTTTCCTCGCCCTTATCCATTTTTTCTTTTTGATAGAGCTCAACCAGTCCGCATTTTTCGACAACCAGCTTAACCTTTTCATAAAGCTCCAACTCTTCCGCGTCTTTAGCCAATTGTTTAATCAGTTCCAAAAATCCAATTAAAGCATTGGTTGCACGTGCCGTCATGGTGCGCTGATTAATCAACACAATAGCGGCTGCCCACAATGAAATACTCTGATCACGGGCTATGCACCGTATATCATCGATGGCTTTAGCGCCTATGCCCCGCGTTGGCGTGTTAATGACCCGCTCAAAGGAGGCGTCATCATTACGATTGGACATAAGACGCAAATACGCCAAGGCATTTTTAATTTCAGCCCGATCAAAAAAGCGCAACCCGCCATACACACGATAAGGTGTGCCGGTAGCCATCAGCTTTTCTTCAAACTGACGGGATTGGGCATTGGAGCGATATAAAATGGCGGCATCACTACGCAATCCACCGTCTTTAATCCAGGCTCTAATGCGCTCGACCACAAAATAAGCTTCATCCTGCTCATTAAAAGCCGTGTACAAAGAAATCAAGTCACCATCACCCGCATTAGTCCATAACTCTTTGCCCATGCGTCCGGCATTATTGGCAATGATTTTATTGGCTGCTTTAAGAATGGTGCCGGTCGAGCGATAATTCTGTTCCAGTTTAATGACTTGGTGATTGGGATAGTGTTTTTGAAAGTTGTAGATATTTTCAATTTTTGCACCCCGCCAGCCGTAAATAGACTGATCATCGTCACCGACCACAAACAAGTTGTCCCGACCCTCCGTCAACAGGCGCAACCAGGCATATTGAATCGTGTTGGTATCCTGAAACTCATCCACATGAACTTGTCTGAAACGCTGCTGATAAAAGGCCAGCAAGTCCTGGTTGTCGCGTAATAATTCATGCGCTCGTAACAGTAACTCGGCAAAATCCACCAAACCGGAGCGGTCACAAAGCTCTTCATAAGCCCGATATAGCCTTAGCATTTGCCGTTGATGAATATCGCCGGTCTCGACGGTATGCCGCGCTCTGATACCTTCATCTTTTTGTGCATTGATATGCCATTGCACTTCCCGTGGCGGCCACTTGGACTCGTCAAAGTTAAGCGTATTTAACAGCCGCTTGATCACTCTTAACTGATCACCGGAATCCATGACCTGAAAAGTCTCCGGTAATTTTGCCTCTTTTGCGTGCCGTCTTAACAAGCGATGCGCTATTCCGTGAAAAGTGCCTATCCACATGGTATGAGCAGGGACTTGAAGCAAATCCTCAACTCTTCCGCGCATTTCCCGTGCCGCTTTATTGGTAAACGTTACCGCCAAAATACCTTGCGCCGACACGCCTTCTACCTGCATCTGCCAGGCAATACGATGCACCAATACCCGGGTTTTTCCGCTGCCCGCCCCTGCCAATATCAGCATGGCTTGAGACGGCGCAGTAACGGCCTGACGCTGGGCATCATTAAGAGAGTCTATAATTTTTGTAATATCCATGTGTTATCGCTTGCACAATTTTTAGAGCTGTGTATATTGTTCGCAATTATAATGGCTAAACAAGCCATCACTTTAATAATAACAATTAACCAGAAGGGGATTAAGATGAGTTTTGATTTTAAACGTATGATTAAATTTGAACACAATATTGGCGAGAAAGAAAAGAAATACCGTTTGTACAGTGGTTCGGCGTTAATTGCCATTTCAATTTTTACCGCCTCAATTGCGTTATTGGTGATTGGTATGGTGCTTGCTGCAACCGGATTTTCAGGCTGGTGCCCTGCATACTCAGGGCTTAACAAAAATACCGGCGCTACCAACAGCTAAAACAAAGGATTCAGGTTTAAGGCGAAAGGCGAAAGGTTCAAAAAAGCACCCTTTTCGTAATTATTCAGTCCCCCTCTTTAACAAAGAGGGGTTAGGGGAGATTTTATTAGATAAATCCCCCTCAATCCCCCTTTTTCAAAGGGAGAGGTTAATACTTACCACCTTTTACCTTGTACCTGATCCACTAGTCTTTGTGAAACTCGCCTTCCAATACATTTTTTTCAGCGGCTTTTCCTTGCTGAAAAGGCCCGCCAGCCTGAACAAGGCGACTTTCAATCACATACTGGGCAATTTTCTTGCGCAAAGGCGGAATTAAACACGCAAAACCCAGCACATCGGTAATAAAGCCCGGGGTTAACAATAACAGACCACCCAGCAGAATAATCGGGCCTTCAATCATTTCATAAGCCGGTATCACGCCTTGCGCCAGATTTTCCTGAAAGCGCCGGAATGTTGAAAAACCTTGCTGCCTTAACAGCCAGGCACCCAATGCCGCCGTAAACACCACTAAAAAAATCGTCGGAAAAGCGCCAATTATACTCCCCACTTGCAGCAGTAAATAAATTTCTGCAAAAGGAATAATCAAAACAACCAGAAACACTATTTGAAAAATTTTCATCTATACACTCTTATTAGGTGATTTCCGGAAATTAATTTACCCATTAGATGGGTCGAATCAAGATGTCC
>JBAXTQ010000453.1:0-1527 GCA_037130115.1 Methylococcaceae bacterium | reverse complement strand
AGACGATGCAGTGGATTGCTTTTTAGATGTTTTTTATTTCATGCGTCGGGGCTGGCAAGGCTACTACTTTGCGCGTACCGGCAAAGGCGAATTTACCGACAACGAAAGCGCGATGCTTAAAAATCGGGAAATTTACGACCTGATTCTTAAAGACAAACAACAACTGTTGTCACTGGACAATCCGGTCGAATTTATTTTCTCGCATTCTGCGCTGGGTGTCGGCTGGGATAACCCCAACATCTTCAACATCGCCACGCTTAACCAGACTTACAGCGAAATCAAAAAACGCCAGGAGATAGGTCGGGGTCTGCGCATCTGCGTTAACCAACAAGGCCGGCGCATTTATGATCCGGCCAGTGACGATAGCGCGGATGAAATCAATGTATTAACCCTTATTCCCAATGAAAGCTATGAAACTTTCGCCTTGCAATATCAGGCGCAATTATCGGACGAATTTGGCAAAGACGGCAAACAACCGCCACTGCGTAAAAATAACAAAGGCGAAAAGAAGCAAAATAAACTCACCCGCCACGAAGCCCGTTTTAACAGTGACAGTTTTCGCAATTTCTGGAAGGCATTAGCCAGAAAAACCCATTACACGGTGAGTTTTAATGAAGCTGAAATCATCAAGCGCGGCATACAAGAACTGGGCAACATAAAAATACCCCGTTACGAAGCTGAAATACGCCTGACCCGCATCAAGGAACTACAAGACATACAAGGCAAAGGCGAAGAAATCGGCCGGGAAATCGCCCAACTTAAAGCCGGTTATTCGGCAGCGGATATTGTTGAAGAAATCAGTGACAATACCTCACTCAGCTACAGCGTGGTATTTAAAATCATAAAGGCATTGACTAACAAAGCCCAGATACTGCGCAATCCGCCACTGTTTATTCAACAAGCGAGTAAAGCACTTAAACGCATTGAACTGGCCGAAATGCTGCGCACCCTCAGTTACCATGAAACCGGTGACAGCTTTTCATTGGATCAGTTTAAAACCGAATTCTTCACCTCCTCACCGGTAGAACCCACGCCCAATAAAGGCATTTATGATTACACGCTATGTGATGCCGACTCAATGCCTGAACATGACTTTGCCCGTCAAGCCGACAACGATCCCAAAGTAGTCTGCTTTTTAAAACTGCCCGAGTTTTATAAAATCCCTACCCCCATCGGAAACTATCAACCCGATTTTGGCTTGGTGGTAAAACAGCGCAACCTTAAAAATAACGACGCTAAAGAACTGTATTTTGTCATCGAAACCAAAAGCACCAACGACCTTAACGACACCCACGCATTAACCGAAGACGAACGCACCAAAATACAATGCGCGGTTAAACATTTTCAAGCCTTGGGTATACGCGCCGAGATCGGTGGTGATAGTACGTATCACGTTAAAGAAACATCAGGCGATTATTTACAAGCTAACGCAACCTATCAAGCGCCGGTTAAAGATTACGGCGATATAAAGATATAACCTAAATCCTGCAAGCTAACACCTTATATTATTTAATAATCGTTATAAAT
>JBAXTQ010000452.1:0-1534 GCA_037130115.1 Methylococcaceae bacterium | reverse complement strand
TCTGGCCGCTGACGGCGCGCATCCCAATGCCGGTGGCGCAAGAAAGATGGCGAGAGTATTTGCCGATGTGATCCAGAGAATACTCAGAAACGGTGAACACGAAGCACGGAAAGATCGTAATGACTGAAAAGTGCCGCCAGAATAGAATCAAGTAAAGGAATCGTATGAAAACGAACAGACGGAGCATGAGATTGATGATGGTTGCTGTGGCCCTGAGCTTGATAGGGGGTGCCGTTCAGACTACCGTCACGGGTGCAGAAGGGAAGGCGAGGACCTACACGCTTGCTGAAAAGAGTATACAGCACGCCAGGGAGAACCTGCCCAAACAGGTATCTACGGAAAACCCGAAACTCACCAAACTGGTGCATGATTTATATATTGATTGTACGTTTGATAAATTGTGGGAACCGGCACTTCCCGGGCTGCCATACCGGTTTTTCTCGATTTCCGGAGCAGGCGACACGTCATACGGCAAGTGCCAGTTGCTGTGGGATACCATGTTTGTTCTGAATGCCTGGGCGCCGTTGGATGACAATGAATTGGTGTGCGATGTCTTTCGAAATTACTGGAATGTGATCGACAATAATCCGGAAGCACCCAAAGGGTCATCCCGCTATGGCATGGTGCCCTGTACGACCAAGCCGGATCTGCCGCAGGATGGTTTCTCCCAAATCCCGATTCTCGCCTGGGGCTGTCTGATGGTGTACAACCAGACCCATGACCAGGCATTGCTCGATCTCTGCCTGCCCTATCTGGATGCATTTCTGACGTGGTATGCCAGTGAGCGCGATGTGGATAATGACGGCCTCATCGAGTATGGCGCCTACAAGAAATGCTCGATCGCAGACCTGGTCCAGACAGCCCGTTTTGAAACCTTCGATTTCGCGTTGCCCCTTGATGGCCTTAAATTAACAAAGCATCCATCGCGCGATACAGGGGGTGAATGGTATGGGAATATTGAAGGCGTGGATCAGACGTGTTTCCTGGCCATGTCCGAACGGGCGATGATCGAGATGTGCCAAAAAACCGGACGCATCGAAATGATGAAAAAATACGAGCAGCGTCTCACCAAACGAACCGAGGCGGTCCGCGCGAAGATGTGGGATCCGGAAACGAAGTTCTTCTACAGTCTGGACCGGGATACCGACAAGCCGATCCGCGTGCGAACCCTGCAGGTGTTTCTTCCCCTGACTGCCGGCATGGCAAGTGAGAAACAGGCCGCCGAACTGGTCAGGCAGTTGACCGATCCGGCACTGTTTTGGAGCACGTATCCGGTCACCACTTCCGCGATGAACGAGCCTACGTTCCGAGCGGATGGATTCTGGCGCGGCGACGTATGGCCCCCGACGAATTATTTGATTCAACTCGGCCTTAATCGCTATGGCTATTACGACCTTGCCAGGGAGATGGCTGACAAGATGCTGGAGTTGGTGAGGAAGCATGACGGTCATGCCCACGAACGCTACAACGGTGTTGAAGGTCGTGGCCTGGGAGTCAAGGATTACTGCTGGGGAGTCGCCAACTGGAGCATGGT
>JBAXTQ010000451.1:0-1537 GCA_037130115.1 Methylococcaceae bacterium | reverse complement strand
ATGTAAAAATCTATTTTATCAGATTTGCGCTGGGGAAGTCGGACAGACTCCTAGAGCGATGCATCAATTCGGCCACACAATTTAAGAATCGCAATGAATGGGATAAGGGGCAGTCAGGTGCTTACTGTGCAGCAAAGCGCAATGGTTGGCTCGATACTTGCTTACCTTTAGGTGATGATAAGAAACCGCCTGATTATTACACGCTTGATCGTTGCTTAGAATTGGCAATGTCTTTCAATACTAAGTCTGATTGGGTTAAAGGTCATAAAATTTCTTTCAATGCTGCAAATAAAAAGAACTGGGTTGAAATCTGTATATCTCACCTAACAGATAATTGGCATTTTTGCCGCTGCAGAGAATCTGCTAGAAATTTCAAAACTCGTACTGAGTGGAAAACCAAAGCTCCCGGTGCTTATAATGCCGCTAGGCAACGAAAATGGTTAGATCTGTGTTGCGAGCACATGGAAAAGTACGTTCCGAAAAATTTTTGGACGAAACTCTGACAGCAAAATTTTTCTACATCAAACGATCCTCATCACAATTAAACCTTGAATTAAATAGCCAGGTCAAGCACATGCTTTTCGTGCCCGACATTTTCGCGTTAAAACGCACGAATGGCATTGATGAAATCTCTCGATATTCTGATTTTGATCGTTGAATGTTGGGCAACGAAAAGATGTTGCCCAACCTACATGACTGCTAAGTAGTTATTTCTGTTGATAATAAACAAGCTTGTTTAACCGGCCAATTTTGCACTTGCCAATCTATTCAAACTAACGCCTTGTTCTGCGGCCTGCATGGCTAAGGCACGATGCACTATGGGTGGAATGCGAACCCTGAATTCACCACTATAGTTTTTCTCGGCTAATGGCACCGGTATAGGTTCGTCATTGGCTTGCATATCAATGACGATATCCCCCACCATCTGCTGAATACCTTTTAAGGCTTCTTCTGTCGTAGGCGCAAGCCACGATAACGAGGGGAATTCGGTGCATAAGCCAATGTGTTCGTTATCTTCTGGAGACCAGGTAACCCGGTAGGTATAGTGACTAATGTTCATATTTAGATTCCTTCAACTTATCGATCGCTAAAAGTACCTGCCTAACCTGGTAGGCCTTAGCTTTGCCTTTGTCATTTTGGATATTAACGCGTGGATCACCAGGCCATGGCGTTTTAAAAATCACATGACTGGTGCCTGATTGCCTGGGTGGGCCAAAGTGTTCTTCACAAATTTTTAGCAAGTCTGCGAATTTTACATTCGTTGGCTCGTGCTGCATTTTAGTAAAGATTTTTTTAGTGGTCTTAGACATGGTTAAATGGTATCAATAATGCCCCCAAAATGTAAAATAAATTTTCTCTTTATGAGTCATATAAATTTTACATAACCCCCGATCCGCGAAACTATTCGTTTTTTCGTTGAGTAATTGAGCATCTACAACCTCAAATATTTCGACCTGTACGATTAGGTTAGCAATTTTACGCAGAGTGCTTAATATAATGATGATTTTATTTAAGCCCGTCATTCCGGCATGGATGC
>JBAXTQ010000450.1:0-1545 GCA_037130115.1 Methylococcaceae bacterium | reverse complement strand
GAGCGCTTCCTGAATAATTTGCATAAACCACACCTAACAATCACTAAAATAACCTAGCATTATACGACGAGTTGAGCAACTACTGTAGTACTAAAAAACCCTACTCTATCCAACAATCTAAAAACTGCGCTTCATTTACAAAAAATACCCAAAACACGAAAAAAAATCAGACTATTATATGGCACCGCTATCCACTTTTTAGAACGCGATTGGGCTTTCGTAACCCCATTATTTTTCAGGGACATAAAGTCGAAAATTACTTTGCTTCATCGTCATCTACCGGAGGATGTGTCCAGTTTAGCTTTGCCGTAGTCGCTTTGGCGTACCGATAAAAAGTGCCTTCAAAATTCCCAAGAGCCAACACAAAACCCGCCCAACCATCAAGAAAACCGAGCTTTATGACATAAATCCTAAAGAAGGCCCACAGCCCATGACCCAAAGCAGTCGCCATACTGACCGATTTACCTTTACGCTCCAGTTTGCGTGCCCCTAACGTAGAATAGCGCTGCGTTTTGTGCAGTAACTGCTCCAGATTCTGGAAAGGCACCTGAATGATAGCGGCTTTAAAATAGCCAATCTCGCCTTGCACCCGGAACGATTCGTGCACCTCTTCGTGATCATCGAATATCAGCGCACCCTTGCGAAACAATTGTGGTTGACGGTAATCCGGATACCACCCGCAATGCTTTATCCAGCGCCCCATAAACCAGTTGCGGCGTGGCACATAATAAGCATCGGCAACAGGCTGTGACAGCACTTGAAGGATTTCTGCCTTGGCCGCAGGTGTGCAGCGCTCGTCAGCATCGAGACTAAAGACCCAATCGTGCCGACACGCCGCAATGGCATCATTACGCAATTTACCAAAAGTGGTAAATGGAATTTGAAGCACCGTTGCCCCCAGCTCAGTCGCAATCTTCACCGTGTCATCAGTACTGTTCGAATCCAGCACCAGCACTTCATCAGCCCACACCACGCTTTGCACGGCGGCGGCAATCTTGTCGGCCTCGTTATAGGTGATAATATAAACGCTCAACTTAACCGATTGATCGGCCGCGTTCCCAGAAAAAGTTTCAGTCATGTTTTAACCCTAACGGACATTGATGGTAAGCTATCCCCAACGACATGATATAAATCTTCCCGGTTCGGCTCTCTTGCTTAAGCGGCATTATAAATGATTTACGCAATAAGCGTCTTCCAATACAACAGAGCCTGCATTAGCATGCTTTACTTTGTTCATTCATAAAGACGGATTTGGGGGAGATTATTTTTCTTGATTGAAGAAGCTACGTTACGCGAAACCATTCACGTAGAAATCGAAGAGCGTCGAAACTTACAGACTGGCGCCTGCGCTCTTGAAAAAGATGACTTGCGGTACCTACAGAATAGAATATCTGTTGGTATGGGGACTAAAAACTTAAGCGATTATCACCGCGAAGAGACGAAGAAAAGCTTAATTTCCTTCGTTTTTTCGTAGCTTACACGGACTTTTCAAATCCGATAATTATTTAACTATGCGTAAAGTAGGCCTTGTGGGTGGCTTGCTTT
>JBAXTQ010000045.1:0-20191 GCA_037130115.1 Methylococcaceae bacterium | reverse complement strand
TTAAGACATTTCACCACGAAGAACACGAAGATTTTTCTTTGGTTTTTCTTCGTGAGCTTCGTGTCTTCGTGGTGAATTAATATCTTTAAGTTGATGCGTATGGGGTAGAAATTTTCTACCCCTACAACCTATCGTTACTATTTCTGGATTCACCATGATTGTTCATAGTCAAAAGTGTCCCGCCTTAAGTTGGTAGCCAAAATAATCAAGGGCATTGACCCAAGCTACCGCAAAGGCGTTCATAAAACTTAAGCATTTTGTCTTTCAGCAACTTCCTGCCGACTATATGTTTAATATCGCTGGCCATTCCAGTCACTTGATCGGTGAAGCTGCGCACCTGCTGAAAAACCACCGTACCGTCGCGATAAGGCAGACAGCCGGTTATCCATTGGCTGGAATTGTAGGAGTGCGTTGCATAAAATTCACGAGTCAACACCAAGACCCCACCATTCCAATCCATAGCAACGCGGTGCCTGAGGATAGCCGCAGGCCGACCTTCCACGGTTTTTTTTACCCACGGAAACGCCTCGACAGCCCCCGACGGCAAAGCTTTTGGGTAATCCAGCCAAGCCTTGTGCAAGGCTGGCAAATAACGCGCCAAAAGGGCGCTTTCATTCGCTGCCTGCCGCAACTCAAGAGCAGGCTTTGAATCCAGACCCTCAGCCCGCGCATAAGGCGCTATTGCATTCGTTCCGCCGTACCGATAGGCTTTATAACGCTGTAACAGAATCGCCCTGAAGTGCTCGCCGGCCACCTCTTCGAGGGCTTTGTTAGACATCTGATTAGACGTCTGTTTAAAGGTTTTGAGCTTTTCTATTTCTTGGGTGGATAGATTAAATTCGTCCCCAGGCTCGGCATTCAATAAAGTCTGGGCTTCTTCCCTGGACAAAGTAACCGCTGCCAAAGAATCCGCCCCACTATGCGGCGTCAATATCCCGTGGGCAGTGACACCCACGTCCAGCGATATGGAATTCTCCAGCCGGAAGTGTCCGGCCACCTTGGCTAAAGGAACGGGCAGATACCAGACCAAGCCCACGGCAATCTCATCATCGCTCCCTTCATTCAAGGTATATGCGACAGGTTGACCTTCTGCCAGTTCGGCAATCTGAGCACTATCCATCCCCAGCACGCCCAACACCTCCTCGACTGCCGGCGTTTCGGCAAAAGCAGGTGCTCCCAACAGGATCAAACTGACGCCAAAAAGCCGAACTGCGGCAATAGCATCAAAAAAGAAATGTGCATGAAATAATTTGACCATTTATATCCCCTCACCCCAGCCCTCTCCCAGAGGGCATAGGTATCTACACAGTTCGTCATCCCGGCAGGGATTGCCGGGATCCAGAAGCCATGGATGGCAATCTTGAATTACGCAAACCATTTTTTAGTTATATCAAGCTACTTTTTATCTGATTTTTCACATCCCTGTGCCCTGGATTCCGGCAATCCCTGCCGGAATGACGGCTATATGACTTGTGTAGATACCTATGCCCAGAAGGAGAGGGAGTAAGATGCCTAAGTTATTTCATGCGTATTGCTAATCACCGGCAACAACGCGACCTTTCAGGTTTTAAAATCCTGAAAGGTCTGAACCCTGCCAATAATGAAACGTTAAGCGCCTGGTTTTAAAGCAGCTTTGCTTTTAAAAAATCAATCAGTTCCGCAAACGGAATTTCTTCATTTTCTTGGGCGGTACGGCCTTTGTATTCAACCGTACCGGAATCCAGTCCACGATCACCGACAATAATGCAATGCGGAATACCGATCAATTCCATGTCGGAAAACATAAAACCGGCGCGTACTTTTCTGTCATCAAATAATACGTCAATACCGGCTGCCTGCAAGTCTTGATACAATTTCTCTGTCGCCACTTTAAGGCGCTCAGACTTATGCATATTCATGGGGCACAGCGCAACTTGAAAAGGTGCCAAATTGGCAGGCCAGATAATGCCTTTGTCATCATGATTTTGTTCGATAGCCGCCGCGACAACCCGGGAAATACCAATACCATAACAACCCATCAGCATAATTTGGCTTTTACCGCCTTCATTAATAACACCCGCTTTCATGGACGCGCTGTATTTAGTGCCCAACTGAAAGATGTGGCCGACTTCAATACCGCGAGCCAAGGTAATTTCACCTTGTCCGTCCGGACTGGGATCACCTTCAACGACCGTGCGAAGATCAGCAATGAGCTCAGGAACGGGTAAATCACGCTCCCAATTAACGCCTTGAAAATGCTTGCCATCTTCATTGGCACCGCAGACAAAGTCGGACATCATCACAACACTGCGATCGGCAATAACAAGAATGGTTAAGCCCAGTGGGCCAATTGAACCCGGCTTGCAGTTGCAGGCGCGTTGAATGTCATCTTCAGTGGCAAATTCCAGCGGCGAAGCAACGCCCTCCATTTTTTCTACCTTGATTTTATTCAGCTCATGGTCGCCTCTTAATAATAAAGCCACCAAGCCGTCTTCTCCTTCACCTTTAACAATTAAGGTCTTAAGGCATTGTGTGGCAGAGATTTCCAAAAACAGGCTAACTTCTTCGATGCTGTGTTGATTGGGGGTATCAATCAGTTGCATGTCAGCGGTTGCAAAAGCACGCGAACCGGAAGGCATTACTGCTTCCGCTTTTTCAACGTTGGCTGCGTAATCGCTTTCGGTTGAGAAAGCAATGGCATCTTCACCGGAATCCGCCAACACATGAAATTCATGCGATATTGCTCCGCCGATAGAGCCGGAATCAGCGATAACCGCGCGAAACTTTAGCCCCAATTGATTAAAAATATTAGTGTAAGCCTGATACATGACCTCGTAAGTTTCTTGTAACGAGTCTTGATCCAAATGAAAGGAATAGGCATCTTTCATAATAAATTCACGCGAACGCATCACGCCAAAGCGTGGACGGATTTCATCGCGGAATTTGGTTTGTACCTGATAATAAGTGATAGGCAGTTGTTTATAACTTTTAAGCTCGTTACGCGCCAGATCGGTAATAATTTCTTCATGCGTGGGCCCTAAGCAAAAATCACGATCATGACGGTCTTTTAAGCGTGCCAGTTCCGGGCCGTATTGTTCCCAGCGTCCGGTTTCCTGCCAAAGCTCGGCCGGTTGCAAGGCCGGCATTAACACTTCCAGGGCACCGGCTTTTTCCATTTCATCCCGCGTTATTTTTTCTACCTTGCGCAATACGCGTAGCCCCAAAGGCAACCAACTATAAAGACCGGAGGCTAGTTTGCGAATAAGTCCTGCGCGGATCATCAATTGATGACTGGCTATTTCAGCATCGGCAGGCGTTTCTTTTACGGTATTTAAAGGGAATTGAGTGGTACGCATGTTGTCAATAAGAAGATGAAAAATAAAAGCTCTATTTTACAGCTTTTTGGCGTGTTCCCAAGTTCATTACTTGGAATTATCTGTTTATATAAGTTGACATGTTAAAAAACCTAACGCCCCGACCCTTTTACCCGGCATCAACTTAAAGATATTACAGACCACGAAGACACGAAGTTCACGAAGAAAAACCAAAGAAAAATCTTCGTGTTCTTCGTGTCTTCGTGGTGAAATGTCTTAAGTACCAAATTGCCGGAAACGCTTATTCTCGCTTGCGCTCGAAAAGCCTTATTCCGGTCTACGCCTATCTGTAACGTATTAGTGTTCTTTCTCTGGCATGGTTGTGGTGCGCGATGCGCACCCTCAGCTTTTTGTTGCAATACAATCCATCTATTTTTTCGTTTTTTTTGTTTTTTTCGTGACTTTCGTAAACTATCTGTCACATCACTTGCTAAAACGGGTGTATTGCGCCCCTTCATTTGTATATACTATGTACCCGTTACCCAGTCATTTAGAATGCATTGATACGGATTACTTACCCAGTGGTTTTATAAGCCCGATCAATACGCCGTCAAAATGACTAAATTGAACCCCATAGTAAATTTTTTTAAGCCATGCCTAACCTGTCCCAAAAGGATCACCTATGAATAACAGCTTAATTTCAGAGATTACCGGACAGAACGACATTGATCCGACCGAAACCAAAGAGTGGATTGAAGCACTGCAATCGGTACTAGATCAAGATGGCAGCGAACGAGCGCACTTTCTGATTGAACAACTGGTTGCTGCAACAAGGCATTCAGGATTTGACATCCCGTTTAGTGCCAATACCGCCTATCTCAATACCATTCCCGTTTCCCGCCAAGCCCAGTTTCCCGGCGATGCCACGATAGAACAAAAAATCCGTTCTTACGTACGTTGGAATGCCATGATGATGGTATTAAGGGCAAACAAGCACACCAATGTCGGTGGCCATATTGCCAGTTTTGCCTCGGCCGCAACGCTTTATGATGTTGGTTACAATCATTTTTGGCATGCCGCTTCTGATCAACATGACGGCGATTTGATTTTTACGCAAGGTCATTTAACACCCGGTGATTATGCCCGCGCTTTCTTGCTGGGCAGACTCACTCAAGAACAAATGGATAACTTTCGCCAGGAAGTTGATGGCAACGGCTTGCCTTCTTATCCACATCCTTGGTTGATGCAGGATTTCTGGCAATTCCCAACCGTTTCAATGGGACTTGGCCCGATTATGGCCATTTATCAAGCCCGTTTCATGCATTATTTACAGGATCGTGGCTTTGCCAATACCTCGGAGCGTAAAGTCTGGAGTTTTCTGGGTGATGGTGAAACCGATGAGCCTGAATCATTAGGCGCTATTGGTATGGCCGGGCGTGAAAAACTGGACAACCTGATTTTTGTCATTAACTGTAACCTTCAGCGCCTGGATGGCCCGGTGCGTGGTAATGGCAAAATCATTCAAGAGCTGGAAAGTGAATTTCGCGGTGCCGGTTGGAATGTGATTAAACTGGTTTGGGGACAACGCTGGGATGCGTTATTGGCGCGTGACAAGGGTGGCTTACTGGCCGCACGCATGATGGCTTGTGTCGACGGTGATTTTCAAACCTTTAAGGCAAAAGATGGCGCTTATGTGCGCGAACATTTCTTTAATACGCCTGAATTAAAGGCCATGGTTTCTGACTGGTCTGACCGCGATATCTGGGAACTGAATCGGGGCGGCCATGATCCCTCCAAAACCTATGCCGCATTTCATGCTGCGGTACATCATAAAGGACAACCTACCGTTATTTTAGCCAAAACCATTAAAGGTTACGGCATGGGCGCGTCTGGTGAAGCCCAAAATATTTCTCATCAACAGAAAAAAATGAGCGACATCTCGCTGAGTCATTTCAGGGATCGCTATGATTTACCGGTAACCGATGAGGAAATGCAAAAGCTTCCTTATCTGACTTTTGCAGAAGGCTCAAAAGAACTGCTGTACATGCAGCAGCGCCGGGCTGAATTGGGCGGTCATTTACCGTCCAGAAGAACCAAATCTTATGCATTGGATGTGCCTGTTTTAAGCGATTTTAAAACCTTGCTTGAAGCCACCCGTGAAGGCCGTGAAATATCAACCACCATGGCGTTTGTAAATCTGCTTAATATTTTGGTTAAAGACAAAAATATCGGCAAACGCATCGTGCCTATTGTTCCTGACGAATCAAGAACCTTTGGTATGGAAGGCATGTTTAGACAGTTGGGTATCTGGTCACAAGTGGGGCAATTGTATACGCCGCAAGATGCCGACCAACTGATGTTCTACAAAGAAGACAAGCACGGTCAAGTGTTGCAGGAAGGCATTAATGAAGCGGGTGGTTTGTGTGACTGGATTGCTGCCGGCACCGCCTACTCAACCCATAACGTGCCGATGATTCCGTTTTTTATCTATTACTCCATGTTTGGTTTTCAACGGGTGGGCGATTTAATCTGGGCAGCGGCTGATCAACGTACCCGTGGCTTTTTGATGGGTGGCACCGCAGGACGAACCACTTTAAATGGCGAAGGTCTTCAGCATGAAGATGGTCACAGCCATTTAATGGCTGCTACCGTACCCAATTGCATCTCTTATGATCCCACTTATGCTTATGAAGTAGCGGTTATCATTCAGGACGGTTTACGCCGCATGTATGTTGAGCAGGAAGATGTGTTCTATTACATCACGGTGATGAATGAAAATTACAGCCATCCGGCCATGCCAAAAGGCGTGGAACTGGATATTCTTAAAGGCATGTACAGCTTTAGTCAGGGCGCAAAAAACAAAGCGCCAAGAGTTCAGTTATTAGGATCTGGAACCATTTTCCGTGAAGTCGAGTTTGCCGCTGAATTGCTCAAAAATGATTGGGGCGTAGAAGCCGATTTATGGAGTTGCCCAAGCTTTACCGAATTGGCCAGAGACGGACAATCCTGTGAACGCTGGAATCGCTTACATCCAACGGAACCTGCAAGACAATCGCATGTTGCCAGTTGCTTGGGTAATACAACAGGGCCTGTTATTGCTGCGACTGATTATACCCGTGCGTTTGCCGAACAAATTCGTGCTTATATCACTGCACCTTACACCGTATTGGGAACCGATGGTTTTGGCCGTTCTGATACCCGTGAAAATTTGCGACGATTTTTTGAAGTCGATCGTTACCATGTCACTATTGCGGCACTAAAAAGTTTGGCTGACGCAGGTCAATTTGATGCGGCCAAAGTAGAGGTTGCCATCGCTAAATACGGCATAGCGGCGGATGCGAAAGCTCCCTGGCTAATTTAACAGAAGGAAAATGATATGACTCGTTTGTGTGAAATTAGAGTTCCCGATGTTGGTAATGTCGCTGAAATTGATGTAGTTGAAGTATTGATTCAAGCCGGTGATATCGTCGAGCTGGAACAAACCGTAGCCACGCTTGAAACAGACAAAGCCAGTATGGACTTGCCGTCCAGTGCCGCAGGCACTATTCAACAGGTTTATATCAAGCCCGGTGATACCGTATCCGAAGGCTCACTGATTGCAACGGTATTAGTCAGTGATGCCGAGATTGGCATTGCCGAACCGGCGGCGCAACCCGCCGCTGTCGTTGCTGAAACACCCGCACCCGCTGCGGTCGTTGAAAAAGCGCCGGAACCGGTCAGTCTGCCTGTACAACGGGCACCCGAACCCAAAGCACCGGAAGTTTTGCAAAGCCCTGAGGTATCCGGCGAAAAAGCCCATGCCTCACCGTCTGTGCGTCTTTTTGCACGCGAACTGGGTGTTGATGTCGCTAAAATAAAAACCGGTAGTGGTCGTAAGGGACGCATTTTAAAAGACGATGTTAAAACCTTTGTCAAAAAAGTGATTACTGAAGGCGTCGTGGCAACGGGAGCCGGCATTCCGAGCATACCCGCTGTTGATTTTTCTCCTTATGGTGAAACAGAAGTCCAAAAACTCAGCAAAATCAAACGCCTGACCGGACAAAATCTGAGTCGTGTCTGGTTGAATCTGCCGATGGTAACCTACCATGAAGAAGCTGATATAACCGAGATGGAAGCGTTTCGTGTTGCCCTGAATACTGAAAAAGCCAAAGGCGAATTAAAAATCACCGGCTTGATGTTTATCATTAAAGCACTGGTTGCGGCTATGCAGCAGTTCCCAAGCTTCAACGCGTCGTTGTCTGCCGATGGCGAAAGCTTGATACTAAAGAAATATTTTAATATCGGTATCGCCGTTGATACGCCTAATGGCTTGGTCGTGCCCGTATTACGCAACGTCAACAACAAAAGCGTCAATGAGCTGGCCGTTGAATTAGCCGAAAAAAGCGAGAAAGCCCGTCTGGGTAAATTATTGCCCGGTGACATGCAAGGCGGCTGCATGACCATTTCCAGCCTTGGCGGAATTGGCGGCACGTCGTTTACGCCGATTGTTAATGCACCGGAAGTTGCCATATTGGGCGTCACCCGTGCAAAAATGCAACCGGTCTGGAATGGCAAAGAATTTTTGCCACGCCTGATGCTACCGCTGGATTTAACCTACGACCACCGGGTCATAGACGGCGCGGAAGGCGCACGCTTTATGGCGACCGTCAAATACTATCTGGCTGATATTCGCCGCCTGTTACTTTAACACGGGACACACTAACAATGAATGAAGCAGTTTTACACGCGGAAGTTTTGGTTTTGGGTGGCGGCCCTGGCGGTTACAGTGCGGCATTTCGTGCGGCTGATTTAGGCAAACAGGTCATTTTGATTGAACGCTATCCAGTGCTGGGTGGCGTGTGTCTTAATGTCGGCTGTATTCCCTCAAAAGCCTTACTGCACGCCGCGCAAATAATTCATGAAACCGAAGAATTTGAACAACACGGTGTCAGTTACGGCAAGCCGACCATTGATATTGATAAAATCAGAGACTGGAAAGAAAGCATTACCAAAACCTTAAATGACGGACTGGCGGGCTTGGTCAAACAACGCAAGGTGACTTTTATTCAGGGCATCGGAAAATTTACCTCACCGGATACGGTAGACGTAGAAACGGAAGAAGGCATCCAAACCATCAGCTTTGACCAAGCCATTATTGCCGCCGGTTCACGCCCGACTAAGATACCGATATTTCCACATGATGATCCGCGTTTATGGGATTCAACGGATGCGTTGGAATTAAAAGAAATCCCTAAAAAGCTGTTGATTGTCGGTGGCGGTATTATTGGTTTGGAAATGGCAACGGTTTACCATGCGATGGGCTCAGAAATCAGCGTGGTTGAGCTGATGGATCAAATCATTCCGGGCTGTGATAAAGATTTGGTGACGCCTCTCGCCCGACGCATAAAAAAGCAATATAAAAATATCTGGCTGGACACCCGCGTAACGTCTATTGAATCTCACGATGAAGGTCTGAAAGTCTTTTTTGAAGGTAAAAGCGCACCTGAATCCGAACTGTTCGATGCCGTTTTGGTGGCGGTAGGCCGCAGACCCAACGGGCCGTTAATCGGTGCGGATCTGGCGGGTATTACGGTTGATCAACAAGGCTTTATTGCCGTCGATAAGCAGCAACGTACCCATGTAGGTCATATTTTTGCCATCGGCGATATCGTCGGCAACCCGATGCTGGCACACAAAGCCGTACACGAAGGCAAAGTAGCCGCCGAAGTGATTGCCGGCCATAAAGCTCATTTTGATGCCCTGACTATTCCTTCCGTTGCCTATACCGACCCTGAAATTGCCTGGATGGGACTCACCGAGAATCAGGCCAAGCAACAAGGTATCGAATACGACAAAGCGGTATTCCCTTGGGCAGCCAGTGGCCGTTCTTTGTGTATCGGTCGCAAAGAAGGCTTAACCAAAATACTCTGTGAAAAAGACACCGGTAAACTGCTGGGTGCCGGTATGGTCGGCACCAACGCCGGCGAGTTAATTGCAGAAGCCGTCTTGGCACTGGAAATGGGTGCCGATGCCGAAGACATCAGCCTAACCATTCATGCACATCCCACCTTGGCCGAAACCTTTGGCTTTGCCGCTGAAATGATCACCGGCACCATTACCGATCTATATATCAAAAAATAGCGGTTGGTTTGTTAAAGCTTTTACCACGAACGACTGCATGGATGCAGGAGGTAGAGCACCAACAGTAGGCTCCTTAAGAGACGCAGGAGCAGTTGCCGAGACACGAAGAGCACGAAGTTTTTGATTGGAAGTTAATAGAGTCGTAGGGTGGGCAACGCTTTTCTGCCCACCATTTTCATGTGATTGCTTTATTCAGTGTGGGCACAAAAGATGCCCCACCCAATGCCGTTAAGTTAAGCGCAAGTTGTTTAAAAAATCGGAGTGCAATCGCTTCAGCTATTGCCTGTAAAAACAGCTAAAGCTGTTTTACTTCGTTGTATGCTTAACTTAACGGCATTGGCACCCCACCCTATCAGGCTAACGTTGAAAGGAAAATCTATGAAGATTAAATCAGAAACGATGGACGAGCTTCGGCCTGAATATAAAAGGTCGGATTTTGGCACGATTGTGCGTGGCAAATATGCGAATCGAATCAAAGCGGAAACTAATGTTATTCTCCTTGAGCCAGATATTGCCCAGGCTTTCCCAAACGATGAGGCAGTGAACAAAGCCCTTCGCTATCTGCTGGAGGTCGCTGAAGCATCAACTCGCCTAACCGGGCGCTGGTATGGTCAAACTTAATACGGGTAAATTAATCGCTGAGGCCGCGATTGAGCAGCACATAACGTGGCTAGATCTTCCAAAATCACATTACCTGCACGACCCTGTACCTATGCAAAGATGGCACGTCCAGTTACTCCAATTCAACTTTGCAAAGAACAAAGTGAAATTCTAAACGACATCACTAAACAGAGAACAAAACCTATGCTTTTATCAAAAATAGAGGATCTTATAGAATCTGAGGAAAGAGCCATAATCATTAATTGTGGAACCAAAGAGCTCTCAACATTGGCTCTAATGAGTGCTCTTCGCTATGCCGGCATGCCAATTCTTCTGATTGACTGTGAATCCAACGACGGTAGCCTGGAGCACTTTTCTGCCCTTACAAAAGATTATGACTTTGACTTACTAAGCGCACCGCTTCAAGGGCACGGCATAACGCTGGACTGGTTATTTAAAAAAATAAAAGCAAAAAAAACGCTTTTGATAGATTCCGATCTGGAAATACTAAATAACTCGATTATTGGCTTCATGAAGGATTATATTGACGATGAGAGAATATTTGGTTGTGGTTTTGTTCATGGCCCCTTATGGATGGATAGCTCTGCGCTGACAGGGACGCTTTACGATGGCGCTTACTATCAAGAACGACCATGGATTCCACTCACTTTTTTAAAGACCTCCCACATCTCAGTTGCCTTAGATGCAGGGTATTCTTTCAAAGGGAGGTTTATTTACAATGACTTCAATCTATCCAATAAATTTTCCAGAACTATTGCTGAATTGAGGCTAAAGCTGCCCGTTTTGAAAAAACTCAAATTACCCTCACTCTTTAGGGATAGCTACAATGGATCAAAGCCTTCTTTGATCTACTGCGACACAGGTGCCGATATCTATCAATACTTAAAGCATAACAAAAGATTAGATTTTGTTGGACTACCCGCCAGGATACACGAACGGTATTGTACCCATCTGGATGGGTCGACTAGAAAAAAAATATTTAATGCAAATAATTCAGATGAGTCATCAATGAATTCAGTAGAAAATCATGCCAAAGAACAATTACTGACAATTTATGGGATTTCAATGTGACGTCTTGCAAATCCACATCACCTGCACAACTCTGTAGCCCCCAGCTACCACCAAAAAAATAAGACACAAATCCTTATCAAGGCTTGCACCCTATCTACCAGAACGTTTGGCAGCCCCGCCTTATTAACCACTCCCTATTAAATCCGCATGTACTTTATTCGAGTTCGTTCCCTAACTGCCATTTTTATGCTTACGTTAATAAGCGGTTGTGCTGGCTACCCTGCTTCGTATGGAAACTATGGTTATAGAAATTATCCGGTATACCAACCCTATTATGGTGCTCGCTATCCTGCACCTGCATTCTATGGAAACTATAGACAGGACAATTACCGGGGGCATCAGCCTTACCGTCAACATCGGGAGGAATATCGCGAAGGCCACTATAATCAGGGAAACAGAGGCTATGGCCAGTATCGGCAACATCACGATCGTCATTGATTGAGCGCATGGCATTTTAGATCGTAGGGTGTATAAGCGCAGCGTCATACACCATAAAAAAGGGCAAGATCTGTCGAGCTATAGTCGCGACGTGGGCGTCGCTCCCACGGTGGGAGCGATGCCCACGTCGCGACTAACGAAAACGTTTTAATCTTAACCCTCTTTTTTCACGTCATTAAAATAAATGGTCGCACCAATAACAGCGGCAGGTGCGACGATGATGTTTAACAGCGGAATAGTCAAGCCCATGACAGCAACGCCACCAAAACTTAACGCGCCTAAACGTATGCTTTTAACCAGTTGTTTCTGTTCTAAAAACAACACGCCTTCATTTTCCAATGGATAGGCCATGTATTCCAGTGCCATACCCCACGCGCCGAATAAAGCCCACAGAAAAGGTGCCAGTACGTTAATGCCGGGAATAAAGGACAGGATTACCAACGGTAAGGCTCTGCTTAACAAATATCCGGCACGCTTTACTTCTGCCATCATAACCTTGGCTAATGGCTGTTCAGCCGTTGCGCTGGTTTGTCCCGTTATTAGCGTCAGGGTTTTGGCAGATAATTTGCCGTAAAAAGGCGAGGCCAGTAAATTAGCAAATACCGTAAAGGTAAAAAAACCGGCGATAATAAAGCTGATAAAAAATAACGGCCATAATATCCAGTTTAACCAGCTCAGCCAACTTGGAATAAACTGGTTAATCAAATCGGAAATAGTGTAATAACCCAGCAGTAAAGCCGCACTGTACAACACGATATTAATTAAAATCGGGATAAGAATAAATGCACGTAATGGCTTACTGGTCAATAACGTCAGACCTTTAAACAAATAACCCACCGCCAAAGCCGGATTGTTGCCTTTCTTGTCAAATAACATCTTTTAACCCTCTCATACCTTGTTCAGTTGGATTTAATACCACGCCACGCTCGGTTACAATGGCTGAAATTAATTCAGCGGGGGTTACGTCAAATACCGGATTCCAGGCACTGACTAATGACCCTTCTTTATTATAACAAGCAGGCAATAATTCACTTTGATCACGTTGCTCAATGTCTATTTGATCGCCATTTTCAATCGTCCAGTCCAGGGTTGTGGTCGGCGCTACGACCATAAATTTAACGCCATGCTGTTTAGCCAGCACCGCTAACGAATAGGTGCCTATTTTATTGGCGGTATCGCCATTGGCGGCAATCCGGTCGGCACCGACAATAACCCAATCGATAGCGCCTGATTTCATTAGCCATGCAGCGGCTGAATCAGCCAGCAAGGTAACCGGAATTTCATCTTGCGCCAACTCCCAAACGGTTAACCTTGCGCCCTGTAGCCAGGGTCGGGTTTCTCCGGCATAGACGTTTAAAGGCTGTCTTTGGGTTGCACTGCGAATAACGCCCAGCGCAGTCCCATAACCACCGGTAGCCAACGCCCCGGTATTACAATGGGTCATAACGCCTTTAACGCCCGTTAAAAGATCAGCACCCAGCTCACCCATGGTCATATTGGCGACAATATCATCCGCATGGATTTTCTCTGCACAGGCAATAAAAGCCGCTTGAGGATTCGTTAACGGCTGCTCCAACAAGGCCTTCATTTGCGCCAACGCCCAAAACAAATTGACTGCGGTAGGTCTGGACTTGGCCAACAGGGCAATATCATCGGCTACGTTTTGCTGCCAGTTTGCAGGCGCTTCTGCACAATGCTGAATGACAGAAAGCGCGACGCCGTAAGCTGCGGCTATACCAATTGCCGGAGCGCCACGTACCCGCATGGTGGCAATGGCTTCGGTCACGCCGGCAGCATCGTTATAATCATCATAAACCAATGTTTCCGGGAGTTGCCGCTGATCCAGCACTTTTAATGAAGTGCCTGTCCATTGCAGGGCTTGTACAGATTTTTTAGTTTGCAGAGTCATTATTTAATAAAACCTAAGGGTAAAAAGTTATAATTTGATTACTGGACATTATAATCGGTTGCTGATGCCAACCCGTCAATTGTAATTGATGGTGTCAGCTTACATTTAGGCCAAACCCACCACCTACAGGAACAACTCATGATAGTCGACACCCTTATCCATGCTCGCTGGATTATACCCGTTGAACCGGAATCCGTAACCTACGAACACCATAGTTTGGTGATTGATAGTGGCAAAATCATTGATTTATTGCCGACGGAACTTGCCAAACAAAAATATCAGGGCAAGACCACCGAAAATTTGGAAAATCATGCCTTGCTACCGGGCTTAATCAATTGTCACACCCATGCGGCGATGACGTTAATGCGCGGTATTGCTGATGATTTGCCGTTGATGGATTGGCTGCAAAACCATATCTGGCCGCTGGAACACCAATGGATGAGTGAAGCGTTTGTCAAAGACGGCTCTGATTTGGCGATTGCCGAGATGATTCTGGGCGGAACCACCTGCTTTAATGATATGTACTTTTTTCCTGATGTCACCGCAGCGCAAGCGATACACCACGGCATACGTGCGACCGTTGGCATGATTGTTATTGATTTTCCCTCGGTCTGGGCACAAAACGCCGACGAATATATTGAAAAAGGCTTGGCTCTGCATGAGCAACTGCGTCTTTCCGATCTGTGTTCGACCGCTTTTGCTCCCCACGCGCCTTACACGGTATCCGATGAACCTTTGCAAAAAATCAAAACAGTGGCTGATGAACTGGAATTGCCGATACATATTCATCTTCACGAAACGGTGCACGAAGTCGAACAGGCGCAGGCACAATTCGGACAACGGCCGCTACAAAGATTGCTGGAATTAGGCTTGGTCAATCCCTCCTTGATAGCCGTACACATGACCCAGTTAACCGATGAAGAGATCAGCCTGTTTGCAGAATCGGGCGCTCATATCGTGCATTGCCCTGAGTCCAATTTAAAACTTGCCAGCGGCTTTTGCCAGCTTGCCAAATGTCTTGCCGCCGGTATCAATGTGGCTTTAGGTACGGATGGTGCCGCCAGCAATAATGACTTGGATATGTTTGGAGAAATGCGCACGGCGGCTTTACTGGGCAAAGCGGTTGCCGCTGATGCCAGTGCCGTTCCTGCCATGACGGCGTTACGCATGGCGACCATTAATGGTGCCAAAGCCTTGGGGCTTGATGCTGTTTGTGGCTCGCTTAGCATCGGTAAAGCCGCCGATGTGATTGCTATTGACTTAAACCATCTGGAAACCCAACCATTATATTGTCCGGTTTCGCAAATTGTTTATGCCGCCAGTCGGCAACAAGTCACCGATGTTTGGGTAGCCGGTAGACGCTTGTTAAAACAACGCCAGTTAACGACGATTAACAGCGATGATTTAAAAGCAAAAATAGCCGTGTGGCAACAACGTTTATCGACTTGATTTTTGGATTTTGTAGCGGGTAACTACCCGGCAGACTTTGCTCATAGAACACGGATGACAATGATTGGACGGATTTCAACGGATTTTATTTTTAGCTGTCGGGCATGGGCTTTTCGTGCCCGATAATGAGGTCTGTTGAATGCTGAAATGTCGGGCGACGATAAAGCCGACCTACCCGACTATTTAAACGGGTTAATAATCAATAGTTGATTTTCAATTTTTTGCTGATGCTGCATATCTTCGCTGTAAAGAGTCGTGCAGTTATTTTCCAACGCACTGGCAACAATTAAAGAATCCCAAAATGATACACTGTATTGTAAGCGAAGATTAAAAGCTAATTGATAGGTTTGAAAACCGATAGGCGCAATTAATGAAATTGGCAAAATATTTTGTTCAACGATATTGAAAACTGCAACATCGTCTAATTTAAACTTTTTAACCAAGTTGCTATGAAATTCGTTTAAAACCTGTGTTGAAGTGACAATGGTTTGAGATTGTATCAGGGTTTCAAAAACAGATAAGGCAATGCTCCTTTTGCTTTCATCCTTTTGGTCTTGCGATTCGGTGAGTGCATAAATATAAATGTTGGTGTCTATAAAAGCCTTAACGGTCATATAACTCGTCCCGTTTAGCAATGTTTTTGTAGCTGCTGATAAGGACAGGATTTAAAAAGCCAGCGGGTAGTAATTTGGCTGTTGCTTTAACTTCTACGATAAAAACTTTAATGTGCTTGGCTTCGAGTTCTTTATATTCAATGGGGATTTGAATGGTGTTGTTGTGAACGTCTGTTTCAAATTCAATGGCATACATGATTTTTCCTGATTGTTTAATAATTTGGTATTTTGTAGCTCCCCATTACGCCTCTATTCCTCCTTGAATTCTGTTCTAATCTCCGCTGCGGTCTGTGTTATAAATCCGCTATTTTCTGACTTAATCAACCTGGAACAAATTATTTCCATTTCATTTTGATGTGCCCGTGCTTTGCGTATTAGGTCATTTACAATTTCGCTTTTGCTGTTGTATTCCTCGTTTTCAATCAAGGAATTTAACCAGCTATCATTTGGTGCAGTAAAAGAAATGCTTTGCCTTGTCATTGCCCTATCCTCGTAATGTGGTGTATATGTGATTCCTTTTTACACCATAAATGCACCCTGTGCAAGAAAGAAAAGCCAGCCAGATCGAGCACATGCTTTTCGTGCGCGACTTATAGATTTTCAGATAAATCATTTCGATGCTAACAGAGATATGTTGAATGCCGAAATGTCGGGGGACGATAAAGCCATCACTCGACTGTTATGTGTTTTACACCAAGAATTCACGCAATACCTCTGGATGTTTGGCGACGATTTTTAGCAATGTTTCAGATGCACCGGAGGGATGACGGCGCCCCTGCTCCCACTGCTGTAAAGTACGAGATGAAATGTGTAATGCTTTTGCAAACTGAGTTTGGGACAAGCCACATTTTACTCGCGTAGTAACTATTTCATTAGGTTCAATGGCATAAGTTGCACCGTGGCGGCCTGATTTAACATCCCGAATGGCGGCAAGCCGTTCCTCGCCAATGTTCCGCTTGGCATCCCCCGTTCCAATAGCTCTGTTTCGTTAATGGACATGTCCCATTTCCTCGGCAATTTGTTTAAGTAGATGGACTGGAATATTGTACTCGTTCCGAAGCTCCAGCTTCCAGTGTCGCGAAGCTGGAGCTTCGGCTTCTCGGTTCCCAAGCTGGAGCTTGGGAACCAGAAAAAAGGTGAATTAGCATATATTTTTGGTGTAAAGCTGAAATTCTGAAAACTGATGTTCAATTAACTCTTCGTACAATATATGAGCCTGCTCAATCCCTCCATTGGCTAGAGCTTTATGATACTCATCTACAAGCTTTTCATGAGGCACACCCTTAGAAGTTAATTGATACTTGACAGATTCGTCAATCGTAGAATTACCAACTTGCTTTGATTGAGTATTGTCCTGACTCCTAAGTTGAAATTCTGCAAACTGATATTCAAGTAACTCTTTGTACAATTTATGGGCCTGCTTAATTTCGTCATTGGTTAAAGCTTCATGATACTCATCTATAAGTTGTTGGTAGGATTCGCCTTTAAAGTTAAGATGCCTATTTCCTTTATGGCCAAATTGGTTTACTGAAGCAGAGCTCTTAGCTTTATTCTGAAATTCTAAGTACCGATGTTTGCATAGCATTTTGTAAATTATTTGAACTTCATTAGCATTCAAATACCAAGCCAAAGCCTTATGAAACTGATCAACTAACTCTTCATGTGATTCACTTTTGGTCGGTTGCCCATCAAATGCAGCATTTTTGTTAGAATCAATTTGTTGTGTATAAGTAGTTTCTTGTTTGATGTATAAACCAGTTTTTTCCAATCTATCCAAATTTCCTTGCGCAGTCGCATTACCTTGTTCAGCGGCCTTGCTATACCAGGATACCGCTTGTTTGCAGTCTTGTTTTACGCCGTGACCATTTTCGTACATCCAGCCTAAATTGCATTGTGCTGCCGCATGACCTTGTGCAGCGGCTCTGCGATACCAGAGCACGGCATATTGGTCGTCTTGCTTCACACCGCGTCCGTATTGGTTCATCAAGCCTAAATTGCATTGCGCTGCCCCATGACCTTGTGCAGCGGCTCTGCGATACCAAAACACGGCTTTCTTATCGTCTTGCACTACGCCGCGTCCTTTGTCATACATCAAACCTAAATTGCATTGCGCTGCCGCATCACCCTCCTCGGCAGCTTTGCGATACCAGAATACAGCTTGTTCGTCATAGTCTTCATCGTCTTCATCTACTCCGCGACCGTTCGCATACATCACCCCTAAATTGCATTGCGCTCTCGTATTGCCTTGATTGGCGGCTTGCTCATACCAAAACACGGCTTGCTCGTAGTCTTGTTCAATGCCACGACCGACTTCGCACATCCAGCCTAAATTGCATTGCGCATCCGCATTATCTTGATCGGCAGCTTGCTCATACCAAAACATGGCTTGTCCATAGTCTTGCGCAACGCCGCAACCGTTCGCATACATCACTCCTAAATTGTATTGCGCTCTCGCATTACCTTGATCGGCGGCTTTGCGATACCAAAGCACTGCTTCTTTGCTGTCTTTCTCTACGCCGCGTCCGTTTGAGTACATGTAGCCTAAGTTGCATTGCCCTCCTGCATGGCCTTGTTTCGCAGCCTCACTGTACCAAAGCACTGCTTCTTTGCTGTCTTTCTCTACACCTTGACCGTTGGCATACATCCAGCCTAAATTAAATTGAGCAATAGCTACCCCTTGTTTGGCTAAGCGCCAATAAATTTGAAACGCAGTTGTATGATTTTTCTGACTATCCGCTCTAAATGCGTCTTCAAGAGTCTCATTTCCAGTTATTGCTGTCGGTTTATTAATTGGCCCTTTAATTTTTATCGGGCTGATGATTATAGCGATAGGCTCGTCATTAGGTTTTTTGATAGGTCTAGCTATTTTCGGAGGGGGTTTTGGATGGTGATCTGGAGCTTCATCTTTAATACTTGCCAAACCAAGAAAAACTAATCCTGTTGCAATGCTGCAATCTAACGCACTTTTTGAAAGCGTTCTTTTTACCTTAAAATATTTTGTAAGCGTAAATATGTTTTCACTGTTAAGTTCAGGTAATTTCTTTTTGGAAATTGAAAGGGTATCTGTTACATAATTTTGAATTGTTTTGCCAGACGCTTTGGCATATCTCTGTAAAAATGGCATGACAAAAGCCTTATTATGGACAACAAGGTTTGATTTGCCAATAAAGGATAGAAATTCTGGGAAAATAACTTCTGGCTTAGGTGCGCTATCAACCATTTGCTTGGATATTTCCGGTATAAAGCGAAAATAGCGGCTTGCGTGCATGAGCGATTGATAATTTTTAATAACTTTTCCATTTTCAAAAAGGGCAGCCCCAATTTCAATTATTTCATCCTGATTGGAAATGCCCGTTGTTTTTATATCAACCGCTATAAAAGTGCTTTTTCTTGGCGTTCGATTGTCAGGCTGTGTTGGGTAAATTTTCAGCGTTGGATGTTGTTTGTTATGACAGGAATAACAGAGCGTGGCAAGATTTTGCGGTTGATTTGTTCCAAACTTATACAGCGGAACAATATGATGCACATGCAACTCTGAATTAGAGCTTGTTTTATGACAAATTACGCAGGCATGCCCGTCTTGTGATTTGATGTAATCCCTTAATCGCGCATTTTCATCTTCATCAAGGCGTTTGAGAATTACTTTCTCATCATTAATTAATCCCAATAGGTTGGCGCGCAAAAGCCGGTCACTTTTTGATTTAAGCTGCTCAGTAGTAGAACACAAAGATGAACGATAATTAGATATGTATTCCTTTATTCTATTTGGTAAGCTGGTTTCCAATTGTAAATAGCTTTTTTCTAATTCTAAATATCTTCTTTTTGCTTGCTCAATTGAAATTAATTGCTGTTTGTAAGCCTCCTTCTCTGCTTCGTAACGCTCCATAATTTCATGTTGTTTCTTTGATTTGATCTTCTCTGCTTCATTTTTTCTATCCTGATCATTAACAAGACTGCGATATAAAGAGGTTAGTAAACCTTCTTTGTGAGCTGCTTTTATCAAACTAGCAGAAGAAGCTTGCTGTAACTCTGCATCGGGATATATCGGTGGGGTTGGCTGCCTATTAGCAATAAACCTAATAGGCCGTATTTTTGCCAGCTCATTATTTTCAAACTTAAGCCTCAACGACTCGATAATAGAGTTTGGGGTATCATCTTTATCCTTTATGAGTTCAATTACACACCACTGACAGAGCTCTAGCCGACTGCTTTTAAATCGCGTCTTGCGTTTAGGATTTAAACAAATGTTACATGTCATGGCGTGTATAGAAAAATATAACGTGATATTTAATTAACCAGCGACAATTCTAAAAATTTTTCAGGATTTATACATAATTATAAGTTGATTTTATGTAACCATTCAGCCCTTTCTTTGAAAAAGAGCCAAGTAGGTCGGGCACATGCTTTTCGTGCCCGACATTTTCGCGTTAGACGCACGAATGGCATTGAAGAAATCTCTCGATATTCTGATTTTGACCGTTGAATGTTGGGCAACGAAAAGAGGTTGCCCAACATGACTCAATCAACAATCAAACTAACCGGATCAGTCCACACACCCGCACCGGCACTGCCAATACCCCTTATCCGTACCCAATAAGCTTGCCCCGGTATCAAGCCTTCCACTAAACAACCACCAGCTTAAGCTGGTGGGTTTGAGTTACGGACTGGAAGTCCGG
>JBAXTQ010000449.1:0-1548 GCA_037130115.1 Methylococcaceae bacterium | reverse complement strand
CCTCCTGCCCGTTCTTGTTGACGTATCCAGGGGTCGTTGTGTTTTTAGATCTTGGCATGGCATCCCCGTAAATCAGTTTCGCCAAAGATGCGGAGCATTCTATAATCACATCAGTCAGAACCCGTCAGAACCCGTCAGAACCCGTCAGAACCAACTGCTTCCCCAACTGAAAGACCCCGGAATGCGCCACTCTCTTTCGGCATGGGTTCCAGCGTCTCCAGCGTCTCCAGCGTCTCCAGCGTCTTCAGAATGCTCGTGGGGATGCTTTATACTAGCACACCCCGAAAACAAACAGGTGAGAGGCAAAACCAGCGCAGCAATCAAGTATCGTGCCATACAATATAAAGCCTTCATTCTGAAGATTGAACTGCCGCCGTCCCCCGCCTTACATTCTGATAACTTAGCCGGACATTTTCGCTGCCAAATGTCGGAACCGTTAGCCCCGTGTCCGTACCGCAATCCTCACCAGTCTCAATAATCAATCCCCGTGTACAGGAAGAGCATGCCAGTATCCGCATCCCGAAACTACGATCAGCAAAAATAAGACCGATAGAACCGTCACAACCTTGACTGCCGCAACCCATGCACCCACAGAAAAAGCCTTGCAGGTCATTTATGCTTCGCCTTCTTGACCACCTTGACAGCCTTCCCCTTCTTCTCCACCTTACCCGCCAGTATCGCCTTCGCTTCTCTCGCCCCCATATCTCTGATAGCCACGATACTCGCCCTGGTCACATCCCGAACCCTTAACGCTCCATCCTTCCGCTCCCATTGATAAACATTCTGGGAAGTAACCCCTACCAGCTTGCCAAAATCCCCCTGAGTAAGACCAAGCTTCTTCCGCAGGCTCCTCATCCCCTTGCCAGTAATCCTAGCCTTTGCCCCGTCTGCTGCAACAGGCGCAGGATGAGGTATTTTAGACAGGTCCGCTTTGAGGCTCCGGTTCTCCCGCTCCAGTACCAAAACCCGTTTTTTAAGGTCAGCGACAGCCTTCCGAACAGCTATCCCTGGCTTCTTGACCGGCTGGATGGCGGCTTTGGCTACTTTGGTTGCTAGACGGATGATTTCTGCTTTGATGCTCTTCTCTATGGTGGACATGGTTTTCCCTTTCAGATTCACAATAATACGCCAAATCAGGCTTCCGTCAATACGTGGTTTTTCCCATTACACAGCCGCTATTTACGAAAAATGAAATTTGAAATAATTCTTGAAGGAATAGTTGAATTAATATCAGAACCAGGAGAATATGAAAATAATTACAAAGCTTGCCAACAATTCATGGAGTGAGGTCATGCCCACCAGAGAGCCTGATTTCAACTCCTCACCATCAATCCCAGCAATCTCCTGTCCAGAGCTAACGCCAGAGGATCTGAGCCATTATGATATCAGCAAGAAAGAAAACCTGAAAATCGAAGTGTCCAGATATCCTCAAACCCGTTTTTGGCAGGTGGAAGTAAATGACAAACTGCTGGCTGTGGTTATCTATCGCAGAGGGTGGACTTTCGCACTTTTCCAGCCTCTTTTTCATGACAACCCATCGATCTGTTT
>JBAXTQ010000448.1:0-1565 GCA_037130115.1 Methylococcaceae bacterium | reverse complement strand
ATTTATCTAATAAAATCTCCCCTAACCCCTCTTTTACAAAGAGGGGGACTGAATACTTACTGTTGATTTATTATTGCAGATATTTGGCGCGATAAATTGCGAAGGACAGGTATTGTTTACTCAAAAATAGCACCAGTGCTATACTTTAACTATGTAGTTACATTGACGGAATATTATTATGTCTATCACTCATCCGCTTAAGATTACCGAGATACGCTCTCGAATTGATCCTGATTTAAAAGAAAACGCCACACGGATATTAGCCGCTTGTGGTCTAAATGTATCGGATGCTATCCGCTTATTCTTGCATCAAGTGGTCACTCACAATGGCTTGCCTTTTGAAGTTAAAGCACCCAATCCAGTGACCTGTTCAGCAATGGAAGAAGCCGATTCCGGTAAATTGCCGATATTTGCAACTATTCAAGACTTGTTTGATGACCTCGAAAAAGACAGCGCAGAGTAAGCGCACTAATCCCCCGCGTGAATTTACACGAACGAAGGAATTTCAAAAAGACTGGCAACGCTTGGCTCATAGCGGTCGCTACGACCTGAATAGCTTAAAGGAAGCTATGCTGTTACTTATTGATAATGTTGCGCCTTTACCGGCAGAGTGGCTCGATCATCCTTTAACCGGAAAATGGATAAATCATCGAGAATGCCACATAGGTGGCGACTTCCTCTTAATCTATAAGATTGACGATAGCGGCAAAGATGATCAGGTTATATTTATTAGAACAGGAACGCATGCCGAATTATTCGAGTAACTTCTGGCTGGGGGAATACTTATCTCATCAAGCATCAGCATAAGGAAAAGCTGGTTGATCCCGACAGTTAAGTAGATTGGGCAACATTTTGTGAGAATTGATCTCGGGCATAAACAGCATGCCCGATATCTACATGGCTGTCTAATCGACGATCATTGCAAAATCAGAGGCTTCTATTATTATTTTAATGTAATAATTAAAGACCTGACCCCGTACTTTCCTTGGACGTGCCTAACCAAACGTATAGTCAAAAAGCGCTAGCCCATTGGGGTTTATTGATTTGGCGCCATTGTTCAAGGCGTCTATGGGCGGAATCTTGACCGACGTCAATTTCAAGAAAGTCGCAAATAGATTTCCATGACCGAGGATTATTCAGGCCATTTAAATCTGAAGCCTCATTGGCTAGACGAATCGTCTCCAGCCATTTTATTGGGGTGATCTCATTAGGAATTGATAAAAAATCACTATCAGAATCGGATTGTTGTATGTCATATCCTCTAAAAAACTTCTCCAGAATCTTGTGTGCTCGATCCTTGATTTCTGATTCGTCAAATACTTCGTAGTCAAGAAGCATTTGGTTAAGGCGGATCCGTGATTTTTCTGCAAGCAACCTTTTCTTCTCAAAAAAACCCTTATTACTCAATCCTTGATTATCAAAAGTTATAGAGAGATTGCCCAAGGTGTGAAGGTATTGTTGGTGCGTAGACTCTGGAATGCCAGACCACTGTTCATTTAGTGTCTGGGGCATAAGGTGATTTCCGGAAATTAATTTACCCATTAGATGGGTCGAATCAAGATGTC
>JBAXTQ010000447.1:0-1576 GCA_037130115.1 Methylococcaceae bacterium | reverse complement strand
GAGATGAAGTTAAAAAGGGATACTTTGCATAATTCGAAACTTTGCATAACGACCTATAGCGGTCTGTTGAGAAACTATTTTTACAAGGAATAACGACAAGCTCAGATGACGAAGTAAAAGATAATATGGGCCTTGATAAAAAATGGTCGTTAAAGAACAAATTGCACTTCCAGCGGTTAATTGGAGCGCTTAGATATGCATTTTTTAACGATGAGATTATTGAAAAAGAATAGATTCCTCTAGGCAAAACAGGGGGGGCAACATACTATGGCACATCCCAAATCATTCTGATTCTGGGCATAAATCTAAAATTTAGGAATAATATGAAAGAAATTACAGTTAATAGCAACCCAAGCGAAGCACTTTTAAAAAAAATGGGCGTTGCTAACTGGCCAACATGGAATAAAGAAGTATCTGCATTTCAATGGGAATTCGTTACTACAGAAACAGCATTTATTTTAGAAGGTGAATGTGTCATGACACCTGCAGATGGCGGCCCTTCAACTACTTTCAAAGCGGGTGATTTAGTGGTATTTCCATTAGGCTACAAAGGTACTTGGGAAGTAAAAAAAGCACTTAAAAAGAGCTACAGACACAGCGGAGGTAAATTTGTTAAATGTTTTTTTAACCGTTTGACCATATTGTCAAATTTCATTAAATCAATCATGAAATGAAGTTCACTTCCATTATTCCCACAATAACGGCTTCTGGCCGTTCTGAGACGACCAAGCAACATAAGATAGACAATTATCAGTGGCTACTACTTTGTCTATCTTAGAGAGCAAGGTTGGAGTGGTATAGATATTAATGTAGGCAGCATTTCTTAAATTTCTTGCCATTGCCGCAGGGACAAGGATCGTTCCGACCTACCTTGGGTGCTGGCCTGATTTCTGGCGAATCAGAAAAATCAGCTGAATCTGTGTCCTCTAGGTTGAATAGAGATATCAAACCGTGAACGGCTTCTTGCATTTCAGGGTGATCGTTTGGTGGTGGTGTAGACTGCTTATGTCTTAAACCCAGGTCGATTTCCACGTCTTCACTATCTCCGGGGATAGAGATATTAACGGTCTTATTGTTAAAAGCCTCTCGAATGGTATCTATGGTTTCGGTGACTTTCAATTCCAGTAATGCGCACACTGTTAATCCGGCTAAATCAGCAACGGTGTTATTGGCTTTTTTCAAGAAATCGGTAAGAGCGTCAATACATTCGCCGCGATGAAATCCACCTAACGCTGTCAGACAACTGATAGCATTTGATCGTGCAAATTGTGATTTTGTGGTGTCGTCAAGATATTCCTTGAGTTTGGCGATGGCAGGTAGGCCCATTAAGGTAAACACTTTCGGAAATTCATCCTCGAACAGTGCGTCGAACGAGTACTCTTGGTTCAAATCAAGAAGTCTCGGAATGGCTTTAGTGACTTGTAACTGCCTCAATGCGTATGATGCATGGATAATAGCCCTTACAAGGGTTGTCGAACCGATTTTTCTGGCTAAAAACGATTCTGAACCTTGCTGTTGAAAGGCAGCCATTCAGAGCATTCCTTAAAAATAATTGGCATCCCCTACGTGCTTTATT
>JBAXTQ010000446.1:0-1590 GCA_037130115.1 Methylococcaceae bacterium | reverse complement strand
TCGACCGCTTGCTGTGAAACCAGCGGCATCAAATAAAACAGTAAAAATCCCAAACAAGCCATAAAGCCGGAAAAAACCAGATAAACCGCAGGCAAACGCGACATCCCCAAGTTTTCAGACTTACCCACCAACCCTTCCAGTAAATAAGCCAGCACAATTGAGGCAAAAACAGGCATCAATATACCGGACAAGGAATAAATCAGCACAAAACTGACAATTAAAATAATGGCCAGCGAAACAGCTTGGGAATTAGGCAAAAAACGTTTAAATGAGTCAGAAAAAAAACGTAAATTTGAAGAATGGGTTTGAGTTGTCATCAATAACAGAATAGTTGTTTTTATTGGTAGCATTCTACAGGCAATACCGTTTTTACAAGCAAGATGTTTTTCATAAACTTTATTCATCGCGTAAAATAAAACATCACCTAAAAAATCAGGAACAAGCTATGCAAATTGATGTGTTTAACGGCGATGCCGATGGTATTTGTGCGCTTGTGCAGTTACGTTTGGCAAAGCCTGCTCAAGCCAAACTGGTTACCGGGGTAAAAAGGGACATCCTTTTGTTGGAACAGTTACACGTCCAAAAACATGACATTGTCACAGTTCTGGATATTTCCTTAAAAAAAAATCGTGCGGCTCTGGATAAAATTCTTCTGCAAGGCGCTTCGGTGTTTTATGTGGATCATCATGAATCAGGTGATATTCCGCAACATCCCAATCTACAAGCACTTATCAATACCGCTGCCAACACCTGTACCAGTCTTTTGGTTGATCACTATCTTGGCGGACAATACCGTGCCTGGGCGGTGACGGCGGCGTTTGGCGACAATCTGCTTGACTGCGCAGAACAAGCAGCCAACCCCCTGTCCTTATCTGCAAACCAACTTAAGCAACTCAAAGATTTGGGTGTGTGCATCAATTATAACGGTTATGGTAACAGCGTCACCGACCTGCATTTTGCACCGGATGCGCTTTACCGAGAGTTGGAGCCTTATTTGTCACCTTTTGATTTTATTGCCGATAATTATAGTGTCTACGAACAATTATCTACCGGATATGCTGAAGATATGCTCAAGGCCCAGACTGTCAAACCGGAATATCAAACAGATACAGTAGGTGTTTATATGTTGCCCGATGCAGCTTGGGCCAGACGCATCAGCGGCGTATTGGGCAACCAATTGGCCAATCAAACCCCGACACGGGCTCATGCCGTGCTAAGCTACAACGCCCAAGGCGGCTATCAAGTCAGCGTTCGCGCCCCCTTAACCACTAAAACAGGCGCTGATGAATTGTGCTCGTCATTTGCAACCGGCGGTGGACGTAAAAGCGCAGCGGGTATTAATCATTTGCCCCTTGATGAATTACCTGGATTTATTGCCGCCCTTACAAAAAAATATGCCCGATAAGTAGCAAAACTGCCACAGCTTCCAAATAGGTGTAGGCCGGAATAAGGCTTTTCAAGCGTAAGCGAAAACAAGCGTTTCCGGCATCCTGTACGATACGCCGGAAACGCCACCACGCGCTACGCTTCGGTGGTGGGCTGATGAAAATAAGCCATTAATTGCATATTTATTAGTAAAAAAATGGTATC
>JBAXTQ010000445.1:0-1628 GCA_037130115.1 Methylococcaceae bacterium | reverse complement strand
TGTCATCGTATGTTCACAAAATTGACATCAAACTGAAATCTTGATTGATTATTGTATCCGCATCTTTATTTCAGCTGCGTGACTACTCATGAAAAAAATAGATACAGAAATACTTGGTAAACCGACTAAAAAACTGGATTGTTTTTTGGCAGACTCAGAGGCTTTGATAAAAGAAGCCCAGGCTTTGCGTTACCGGGTTTTTGCCCAGGAAATGGGGGCAAAACTCAAAACGGAATCCGAAGGTTTGGATTACGATGAGATTGACAGTTATTGTGATCATTTGATTGTTTATGACAATATCAATAAAAAAATAGTCGGCTACACGCGCTTGTTAAACCAGGATCAGGCCAAACGACTGGGTCGGTTTTATTCGCAGGATGAATTTAAGCTGGATCAAGTGTTGGCATTGCCGGGTCGTTTTTTGGAAATAGGCCGGACTTGCATAGATCCTGATTATCGCGGCGGCGCGGTGTTAACCACCCTGTGGTCGGCATTGGTGCAATACGCCCTGGAAGGTGAATTTAATTACTTGCTGGGTTGTGCCAGTATCACTCCGGGTCCTAGCGGATTTGCTGTGGAAGCGGTTTATCGAAATATTGATGCCAAAAACAGGGCACCCGACTCGCTTCAGGTTATACCAAGTATTCCGGTTCCCGAGGCATTACGCTGCCAGCGGGATGAGTCCGGTATTCCACCCTTACTTAAAGCGTATTTACGTTTTGGTGCCTTGATTTGCGGTGAACCTTATTGGGATGAAGATTTTAATTGTATGGATTTATTTGTGTTGTTGCCACTGGATCAATTAAAAGATCGTTACAGCAAACACTATATGAGAGGCTATCAGGTGACTAATGAAATTGAAACTGCGGCTACTTTATAAACTGACCCTGATTATCCTGCTATTTAGCTATGGGTTACTGATTGCCGGCGTTGTTTTTCTTGCGCTGGATGTGTTGTTTACGGCAAAAATTGCCAAAAGTAAACGCGATGCGTTAAAAACGCATTGGCTAAAAAGATTCAGCGCCATTATGAATCTACACATCACCCAAGAAGGTGAACTGCCGATACAAACAGCGCTGTTGGTGAGTAATCACATTTCCTGGCTGGATATTATTGTTATCGGTCAGTATTTGCCGGCTTATTTTGTCGCCAAAAGTGATATTTTAAGTTGGCCGGTTATCGGTTATTTGGCTCAACAAGGCGGTACAATTTTTATCCGCCGGGGTAACAAAAAACAAATTAAGGCAACCACAGAAAAAATGGCGTGGATGTTAAAACAAAACCGAAATATTGTTGCCTTTCCTGAAGGCACAACCACTCAGGGTGATGAGGTTTTAAACTTTCATGCGTCTTTATTTCAACCTGCGCTATTAACCCGGTCGCTTATTCAGCCGGTAGCACTTCAATATCAGGGTCTGGCCAAACAACACGCGCCGTTTATTGGCGAGGATGATTTTCTTCCACATTTAATAAAGATGTTAAGTATGGATAAAATTGAAGTGCGCGTTTGTTTTCTGCCAGCACTTAAAAGTTCTGGCCGTGATCGGCATTCGGTGAGTACAGAAGCCAATGAAATGATAGCTCGGGAAATTTCCAGAGGTTTGGGCCAGAATAATCAGTCGGTTAAA
>JBAXTQ010000444.1:0-1630 GCA_037130115.1 Methylococcaceae bacterium | reverse complement strand
TTACCGCAGATACCCGAACTGGCTGCCGTTTAATCTAGGGGTCTGATCGGTTACACTGGAGAATCATTTTTTATTACTGCTAAAGGTATAGTCGATATTTCTAATCAAAATGGTGGTTACCTTACTACACCAGACGGAACAATCGCCGTTACACCGCCAGTTGACTCTGGAGCATTTCAATTTTTTATAAATAATGCAGGGCCAACAAATACAGACCCAGTTAAAGATTCACGAAAATCGTTTCTTGTGTGTTGTGGTCTGCCTGGACATTTGCCAGGCGCTCCCTATGGTGCGCTTGTGGCTGGATTTTCACAGACAGCAACGCCTTCTTCCTTCGCTGACTTTCCAGATGGTTTCGCTTTAATTAACACGGACGGCATTGCAAAGGCACCAATCACTGGCGGCTATCTCTTCCTAGGAGTAAATGATTTCAATAACCCTGACGGTGATAATTCTGGTTCGTTCAATGTTAAGATTATTAGAATTAAAGATTGAATGAGCTTAGGCATTGGGTTTTCTTTTTAATTTATTAAGCCACAACTGCACGCTTTGATTTGTGCTTGATATTGGCTCTTGCTTGTCATGGGTCAACAACATTGTGGCTTGATTTCGCCAATGTGCCGAGTGTTCCCGTTCCTGACTCACTTGATCTTTAAGTAACTCAATTTGTGCGCGTAGTGCTTCGATTAGTGATGCGTCACGAGTCATTATTGATTCATTAAGTGATGCATCATGAGTCGTCACTGAGTCATTTTTTGATGCATCATGTGATGCGTCAAGTGTGTCAACCAGGATGGGTAGAGCATCGCGAAACCCATGATATAAGGAAACAATTATGATGGGTTTCGGCTATTGCCTCTACCCATCCTACGCGCTGCAAAAAACACTCAGGATATGAAATGGAAAAAATTTTTATATAAACAGCTGTGTGAAGCAGAAGGTTTATATTTATGTCGGGCACCTTCTTGTAATGTCTGTATTGATTACCCCAAATGTTATGGCTCTGAGGAATAGGGCTTAAACGTTCACTTATAATCTTCGACAGTTCATAGGATGTGCAGAGTAACGAGGCGCATCAGTCGCGATCGATGGGCTTTCTTCGTCTGCCCATCCTATGCACGATCATTCAATCTTGTTTAGAATCAGATATTATTTCTTTTTCTTCCAGATTCCGATAGCTACAACTATATCTTTTTCAGTCACATGGCGATAGACAGACTCAAGTGTATTTTTGTTGATTATCTTAATATTCGCTGTGCCGTCCTCGTCTGCCAGATATATATTTTTATTGTCTAACGAAATGACAGCTATAAATTTTTGGCTTGGTGCTATTAATTGGGCGCTTACAAAAATAGTTAAGGCGACTCCTAATTATTTTTGTAGAGTCCTTGCAGAATTTATTGGGCATGACGGGGTTGTAAACCCGGTCACGCTGAAGAACACCGACATCATTACCTAAAAATAACCGCCTTTGGGAAACCGTACTCGTTCCCAAGCTCCGGCTTGGGAATGCAGACCTGGAAGCTCCAGCTTCCAGTCTCGCGAAGCTGGAGCTTCGACTTCGCGACTACCCACTAAGGCGGGACAGTTTAAAGGTAACTCGCAATAAATAACCCCACCCTATCGTTCC
>JBAXTQ010000443.1:0-1648 GCA_037130115.1 Methylococcaceae bacterium | reverse complement strand
TCATCAAGATTGTAAGTTTAATCTTCCTGATTGTTTATACAATCATCAAGATTGTAAGTTTAATCTTCCTTATTGTTTGTTGTATTTGCCTGGTCGACTGTTGAATCGTCAGGATTATTCGGATAATTTTGTTTTTATTACTGGTAATCAACACCCTGCTTTGTAATTATTCAGTTCCTTTCTTTGAAAAAGAGGGTTATCAATTTAAATTGGGATAGTGATCTGAACAAGTTTGAGATCTTAAAAGCCAAGCTTAACTATTTAAAGCGCACAGGAGCGGAGCCAGTACAATGAATTTATCAGCCCAAGACATTACCGCAGAAATATTGACCTTACCAGAACAAGAACAGCAAGAAGTAGCCGACTTTACTGAATTTTTAAAAACCAAATTAGCGCGGCAACAAGCTAAACGGTTTGAGTCATGTCAACAAACTCTATCAAATCAACTAACCGAAGGAGCTCGAGTGTTACAAGTATTGGAAGACGTCGGGCTTTTAGGGTGCATGGAAGGCGGTGATGGTAAATTATCAGATGATTACAAACAGCACCTATGGGGCAATGAATGATTATTGCTGATTAATCGTGCCTAACGCTATTCGCTCCATAGTATTTAATAGTTAATTTGCGTAGAATGCACATCAAGTGATGCTATATTTGATGTTTTTATGGAGGCTTTATGCGTACTACACTTAATCTTGATGATGAACTACTGGCGCAAGCACAGCGATTGAGCGGATTAACCGAGCGCACCCAGTTAGTACGTGAGGCCTTGCTGGCCTTAATACAACGCGAAAGTGCAAAGCGCTTAGCACAGTTGGGAGGTAGTCAATTAGAATTGCAAGCTATCCCTCGACGTCAAGACGTTGCACCATGATATTGGTGGATACCTCGGTTTGGATAGATCATCTGCGTCGAGGTGATGCTCATCTAATGGCTACCCTGTTGGCCGGACACGTATTAATTCATCCTTGGGTAATAGGAGAGATAGCCTGTGGTACACTGAGAGAACGTGGACAAGTGCTGGATTTATTGCGATCTTTGCCTTTATCCCCCGTTGCACTTGAAGATGAAGTGCTGTTCTTCATAGAGCAATATGCATTAATGGGACGCGGCATTGGTTATGTGGATATACATTTGCTTGCGTCTGCTCAGTTAGCAGGTGCTCGTCTTTGGACACGAGATAAGCGTCTCGTTGTTGTGGCCAATGAACTGGGTGTGGCTTATATTGAAACTTTACATTGAAACCAACATTGAAGCGATATTTGCCCAAATAAACCGAAAGTTATCTACAAAAAAGCTGTTTCTTGAGAGCCTGTCGAACCATGAGCGACCCTTCGACAAGCTCAGGGCGAACGGATAAGCCTTGCGGCTTGCTCCGGCTTAATTTGGTAGCCCAATTAACGAGCCGTTAATTACAACTCTGCCCGTTGTAACCGAAGTTTGTTATTTAGGCATCTTTCATTCTTGGGTTTACACTTTTTTGCAATAACCATCGCGGGTTAGCGAAAGCGTAACCCGACAAATCAACTTATAGTAAACATTCACCTCCCTGCTAATTTTTTTCATTGCTCATGACTATATGTTATTATTTTCGCTAAAAACAAACCCTTAAAATATGGCACTCAGCAATCACGATTTACGACAACTT
>JBAXTQ010000442.1:0-1708 GCA_037130115.1 Methylococcaceae bacterium | reverse complement strand
ACCCTCACCCCAGCCCTCTCCCGGAGGGAGAGGGAGCTTTATGTTGCTTTACTTCCAAGCCACTCTATAGCAGTCATTCGGTGCGCTTCATGGGGTCTAAAGTTGGATGAAATGTAAAAATAATTTTCCCGGTCAATACCGATAAAATGATTTCTTAATCCTGTCGCAATAACAACACAGGCGGTGTATTAGTTTGTTTATGCCTTGTTTAAATGGTTACCACTCACTCGTAAGTATCCTGCTATTTTACATTCAGGCTTGACAAAAAATTCTCATCGTGGACACTAGAGCTGTTTTCATAACCCGAGAGTACCATTTCTTTGAACGATATGCCCCTTGGTATGCTGTTTGGCATACTTGCCTTTATGCTGGTTCTGTCTGCTTTTTTTGCCGGGTCAGAAACTTCTTTAATGTCCTTAAACCGCTATCGTTTAAGATATTTAGTCAAGCTTAAACACCCCGGTGCGATAAAAACACATAAATTACTGCAAAGGCCGGATCGTTTTCTGGGTTTGATTTTACTGTTTAATAATTTTGTTAATAATTTTGCGGCCTCCATAGCGACAGTTATCGCTATTAAATTTTACGCCAATGATGAATCCGCCGTAGCCATCGCTATCGGAATTTTGACACTGGTTATGCTTGTTTTCTCAGAGGTGACGCCCAAAACGCTGGCAGCAATTAAGCCGGAACTGCTGGCTTTTCCGGCTGCCTGGATTTATACCCCGTTACTGAGAATATTTTATCCGGTCGTTTGGGTGGTTAATCTATTGGTTAATTTGTTACTGCGAATGGTGGGTGTTGATGTCAATAAAAGCAGTCATCACGGACTGAACAAAGAAGAATTAAAAAGCATTATTACCGAAGCTGAAAGCTCAATTCCGCCACGTTATCAAAAAATGCTGCTGGGCATACTGGATCTTGAGTCCGCGACCGTTGAAGATATTATGACGCCCCGCAATGAAATTGTGGGTGTTGATCTTGAAGCGTCGATTGAAGGCATCATTGAAAAAATTAAAGCCAGTCCGCACACGCAATTAGCCGTTTATAAAAAAAGTATAGATCGGGTAGTGGGTTTTTTACACTTAAGAAAGGTGCTGACACTGGTTAATCAGGCTGATTTTGATAAACAAACCATCATAAATCTGCTGACCCAGCCGTCATTCATTCCTGAAAATACCCCGGTGCATACCCAAATGCTCAGGTTTAAAAGTGAAAAGGTTCGCATAGGTCTGGTTGTCGATGAATACGGTGATGTGCAGGGCTTGGTTACCCTGGATGACTTGTTACAAGAAATAGTCGGCGAACTGATCACGGACGATGTGACCGCCAGAAAACAAAGTGACGGTAGTTATCTGGTTGATGCCACTATTACGGTTAGAGAATTAAACCGCGTTATGCAATGGTCTTTACCCACTCAAGGGCCAAAAACACTTAACGGGCTTATTATTGAATTTATGGAAACCATTCCTGAGCCGGGAACCGGTATCAAGCTGCACGGCCATCCTTTGGAAATAATAAAAGGGGATGAACATGCGGTTAAACTGGTTAAGTTTTTACCGGCAAAAAAGGCCATTCAAGGCGGTGGTTTGTTTTAATAGCCACCAACTTAAGGAACATGCACGAAATAACTTGACCGTTTATATCCCCTCGCCCCAGCCCTCTCCCGGTGGGAGAGGGAGCAAGATGCCGAAGTTATTTCATGCGC
>JBAXTQ010000441.1:0-1711 GCA_037130115.1 Methylococcaceae bacterium | reverse complement strand
GGAGAATTCTGGGCAAGAAACTGGGCTTCAGTCGCACAAGCGCTCATCAGTGTAGTAAACACCAGCGCAGCCAAGCCGACCCCAAAAGCGTGATTTATAACAGACCGTGTTTGCACTTGGCCGTTAATAGGGCTAATTTTTTTAGAATTTTTCATGATGGGTTTCTCCCGATTAATTAAGTAGGCCGTCACTTTCGACATTCATCATCTGACGGTGATTAACAACTACCCTGTAACGGTACTTCCCCTATTTTTCACTTCACTCAAAACAGAACTGTCAGGTTTAACTCCGTACTTTTATAACGCCCAGCGCATCGTACTTGGGTTGCATCCTGGAACTGCCAGCAAAGCAGAGCTTGTTTCACCGCACTTTACCCATTTAACTTATTGATAAGTTTATTATTTATCTCTGCAAGCTATTTACCGATTAAAGAAAGCGCTTTGTGAAGCGGGGCGCTAGAAACCTTAATGGTTCCCTCCAGTGGGTTATTTAATTCCAGTATAAGATAAATTGCGCCCGACACCGATAGGGCGCAGATGAACAATGCCGACTTGGCTGTCAGGTTTGGGGGAGCCAATAAGCCAAATTGAGCGAACAAAACGGTAAGCCAGAAGGTCAGTACCACAAGAAATATCCTCGGAAGGTTAGTCTGCGACTGTTCGATTAACATCCATCGTGATTGCATCATGTCAGCGCTTATTTGCAGAGCCTGAGTTTTAAGATATTTTTGCAAGTCGTTCTGCGGCGAAAGCTCACGAATCTTGCTGTAAACGTCAGCCATTCCAGTGGCCGCTTCCATCTTCGTCAAATCGGCCCATTGTGTGCTTTCGTTTGTCCAGACGCGTTCGATTGCTGTGGCGGTCGCCTGACGCACAAGCTCCCGCTCAACTTTCGTATCCGGACCGTAGTTAGACAAATAATAGTCAAGCGAGATGATTTTCGCACCTGTTTGGGTAATGCCTAAGGTTGTATTATCATAGTTGCCTTTCGCCGACGTCACCAGTAGCCCAATAATCAATGCGATTAGCGTAGCCATCATGCCGGCCGACGTCATCAGAATATCCTTGGAGTCAGTTTGCGTGTGATCATCGGGTAAAACCAACCGGAGGTATGAACCCAGCGCCATTCCACAAAGCATACAGATAAGAATAACGAAAGCGGTTAACGGAGCAGACATCAGTTATCCTCCTCTAATAGGGCCAAATAATAATTAATCACCGTTATAAACGGTAAAACATAACTTCATTTTATCGCCTATTAAGTTACGAATGATGTTACATGCGCAACCAGAACAAGACCTCTGTGTGCTTGCATTACGGCATTTAATGGCGCACACAGGTATGCTCTACTTGCTAAAAAGTGTCCGTTTATTTAAGTGCCTTACGCGCATTTTTCAGCATTTTAGTCATTTCTCCTCGCGCTTGTTCACCGCCGATAGAGTGTTTTAAGCTACTGCCAAAACCTGCGACCTGATCAGTAAACGTTCGATTTGTATAAATAACCAGGGAGCCGTCGAGATAAGGCAAACAAGCAATAGTCAGTTGATTGGAGTTATAAGAATGCCCAGCATAAAATTGCCGGGAAAGAATTAATTCGCCAGCATCCGTACTCAATATGACGCGATGAACTAGAATAGCCGTTGGACGACTTTCCACTTTACGATTACGCCAGAAAAACGTCTCCTCGGTGCCTGCTGGCAAAGCAGCGGGAT
>JBAXTQ010000440.1:0-1719 GCA_037130115.1 Methylococcaceae bacterium | reverse complement strand
TCGCCCGGTGTCGGTGCTGATACCCTGCATTTTGCGACTATCGTTACGCCAGGCGCAGATCCGAAACAGAGTGAAGTGATGGTTAAGATGATTCGCTCAGCTTTTGCCCAGCGCAATGCCAGTCAGCAAACATACTCCGGACGTATGCGCTCGCCTCTGGATCTTATTCCCCGTACTTTGCGCAATTGGGAGTTGACGGTTTGGGAATTACAGGGAGCACCGGATACCTGGGGTACGCAATTAGTTGAAAAATACAGTAAAGAACCTGTTTTTGCGGTAATTTCCGGACTTTCAACGAGCACTTGGGCACCGGTAGATGCGTTTTGCAAGCAGGAAAAGTTGCCGTGTTTGTTTCCCAGTGTTGCCTTGCCGCCTGCCCAAACGGATTTTTATTCGCTTTATTATTCTCGCGGCGTGGCGTTGGAGGCAGGTGTTCTTGCCAGGCATTTACGGGATCAAGGAAAAAAAGCACCGCACCGGTTGCTTCAAATCTACCGGGATGACGAGGTGGGACGTGCTGCGGCTAATGCGCTGACCAATGCTTTGCACGGTTCTGATGTTAAAGTTGAAAATCGTGTGCTTTACGGGCAAGAACCGACAGATTTGAAAGCGGCATTGAAAGGTCTTTCCAGTAAAGATTCAGTCATGTTGTGGTTGCGTCCGGCGGATTTGTCTGCGGTCAACAAAGCCGCACAAAAACAGCCACCGGCTGTCGCCTATCTATCCGGGTTTTTGGCGGAGGATAATTATGACTTTGTTTCAACGTCCTGGAAGTCTCATGTTCAGGTAGTTTATCCTTATGAATTGGGTGATAAACGCCAGAAAAATGTAGCAACGATGAAAGAATGGTTAAAAACCTGGCAATTGCCCTTGGTTAACGAGGCATTTCAGGCCGAGGTCTTTTTTAACGTGTTGTTTTTGACTGACCTTAGTTCCCAAATGCTGGATAATTTTTATCGGGATTATATGATAGAGCGTGCCGAGGACATGTTGGGTACGGGTTCTAATGTATCGGCCTATCCGCACTTAAGCCTTGCTCGTGAACAACGCTTTGCTTCCAAAGGTGCTTATATTGCGCACCTTGATTCGGATGGCAAGTTGGTTGCTGATTCCGGGTGGATAGTGCCGTGACTTTACAGAAAAATGATATAACCCAATAAAAAACAATATGTATTACTTTAATAAAACCAAGCGTTTAATGAGCCGACGGGCTACGCTAACCCTAATCATTTTTTGTGTTGTTTTCTGTTCGTCGTATTCTTTAAGGGCGGCGGCGTTAAATGAATCCGGCCAAAAAGCGGCGGCTCCCGACGTTATCCGCACTGTTGTTAATTACGAAGTGCCTGATGTTGGCATGGTTCGTCAGGATGGCAAAAAAATAGTTTTTAGCAAAGAATTAGACGACGGACGCCCGGTGATTCTCAATTTTGTATTTGTCTCTTGTTCGGCAATCTGCCCAATGTTGAGCCATGTATTTTCAAAAGTCGAAACGAAATTAGGTAAGGAGGGCAAGAAAGCGCACTTAATATCTATTTCAATTGATCCGGAAAGTGACACACCCGCAACATTAACTGAATACGCCAAAAAATTTGCTGCGGGATCAGATTGGGATTTTTACACCGGTACGAGAGAGGCCAGTATCGCCCTTCAAAAGGCTTTCAATGTTTATCGAGGTGACAAGATGAATCATACGTCTGTCATTTTTATGAGAGCAGCGGC